>JBFFHG010000923.1:0-2276 GCA_041557055.1 Desulfosarcinaceae bacterium | reverse complement strand
GCCGGGCGGCCGCACCGGTCTTTGCCGACGATTCACGGCCCGCCGCCATACCGCCGGTGCCCGCACCGGGTATGGTCACCATGGTGGATCTTGGTGCCCAAAAATGCATCCCCTGCAAGATGATGGCTCCCATTATCGAGGCGTTACAAAAAGAATACGCCGGGCGCGCAGCCATCATTTTTATCGATGTTTGGGAACACAACGATCAGGCTCGGCGCTTTGGTATCAGCACCATTCCGACCCAGGTGTTTTATGACAAGGCGGGCAATGAAGTCGGCCGCCATGTGGGTTTCCTGGATAAAAAAAGCATAATCGAGACTTTTGACAAGTTGGGGGTGCCGGCTGAGGGGAGGGGTGGTGATCAGTGACTTTCTGCTGACGGTCAACGATTGGATGTCCGGGGAGATGGCCATCGGGGCTGCTTTGGGTTGTTTCTTGTGGGGGATGGTGAGCGTGGCCTTGAGCCCCTGTCATATGGCTTCCATACCGCTGATTGTCAGCTATGTGGCAGGCCAGGAAAAGGGCGTGCATACTAAGCGTGCGGTCCTGTATGCCGTCACCTTCACCATGGGGTTGTTCATCACCATTGCATTGGTGGGTATCATCTGTTCTTTTCTGGGCCGCATGCTTGGCGATGTCGGTTCATGGTGGACCATCCTTGTGGGGGCGATTCTGATCTGGGTGGCCCTGGATATGCTGGGGGTGAAGGCCTGCGCCATGCCGGGCAGCCTGATGGCGCGTCTGCAGGTGCGAGGTGTTGGCGGGGCTTTTCTTCTCGGCCTGGCTTACGGTGTTCTTTCCGGATCGTGCACCTTTGGTTTTATCGCGCCGATTCTGGCCATCATCACCGTTCAACAGCAAATCGCCACAGGGGTTTTGTTCATCGTGCTTTTCGGCATCGGCCACTGTCTGCCCATTGCCGCGGCCGGCTCCAGCGGGGCTTTGGTACGCCGTGTTTTGGAAAACAGCCGTTTCCAGAAAGGCGGTGTATGGTTTCGACGTTTGGCTGGCGCGGCCATTGCCGGTTTGGGCGTCTACTTCATGGTTCAGCCGCTTATTAACGGAACGGCGTGAAACGGTTTTTTGAAAAGAGCGCCTGCCCAGGGCCATGCCCGGATTCACCGTTATCGTATCTGAACCCCAAGCGGTTTCAGCCTCTTCAAATCGATTCAGGTTGTGCGATTCAAATGTGTTGCAAAGTTGAACCCCGGATTGACAAGACAATCGATCCGGGGCGTTCTTCCTCTTAATTCATTCTGATGTCGGACGGGTCCCTGGAAAACGGGCATGAAGAGCAAAACCAAGGGAACTTCAATTAATAACGCCGCCCCCCGCCGCCGCCGCGTTTACCCCTGAACCCCTGCCCGCCGCCGGGTCGTCCGCCGCCGCGGCCGCCTTCAGGTTTGGGACGGGCCTCATTGACGTTCATGGCCCGGCCCTTGAACTCTTTGCCGTTCATGGCATCAATGGCTTTCTGGGCTTCCTCGCCGGAGGGCATCTCCACAAATCCAAATCCCTTGGGCCGGCCGCTGTCACGGTCTTTGATAATGTTGACCGCATCTACCTTGCCAAATGCTTCGAACGCTGAACGCAAGTCTTCTTCTGTGGCGTCGAATGATAGATTTCCTACGTAGATGTTCATTTTAATCTCCTTAAAATACAAGTTAGAAACCACACATCCATTCGGCTCGTCTGCGGCAAGTATGGTGAGACAAAGGAAAGCCAATGATCTTGTGACGAATGAATGCCGTGCCGAACATTCGTATGTTTATCATATCATCATCGAAAATCAAAGCAAGCGATTGATGATAAGCATCTCCTAAATTGCGAGAAAAAGTAGGCTGAATCACTCCGACCGTTTTCAGCCGGCGGGGATTCTGACCGGAGCCCGTTTTTATTGAAAAAAGTGGTGAAACGTCTCCAGCAGTTGCTGGACGGCGGCCACGGCCGGCAGGGTCTCGTCCGCCACCGCTTTTTCGATTTTCGGCAGCGTGCGGACAATTTCCGGTTGCTTGAAAAAGAGTGTGCGCAGATGTTCGTTGACCATGTCATGAACCCATTTAACCCTTTGCTCACGGCGGTGGAGCTGGAACACTCCTGATTCGGAGGTCATCTTTCTGAATTTGCGGATTACGCCCCATATCTCACGGATGCCGTCACCGGTGATGGACGAACAGGTGTAAGCCTGGGCCAGCCATCCCGCGGTGGCCGGTTGCAGGTAGTGAAGGGCCCGCTCATATTCGGTTCTCGCCTGCTCAGCCGGCAGTTTGTTGTCG
>JBFFHG010000922.1:0-2278 GCA_041557055.1 Desulfosarcinaceae bacterium | reverse complement strand
CGCCGGACTGCTCACCAAGGTGGGGGTGGAGTAAATCACGTCCCCCAACCGCCATGTTTCGGCTGTGCCGTCGCAATCATAATCAATCTGCCGGCTGCGCATGGCCGGGATAATGGAGCTGTTGAAGGCGTAATCCCCCTGATCCTGGCCCCGGATATAGTTGACAAGCCGCTCGGCCTGATGGTCCAGATAATCTGAAAAATCTCCAGCGGCCACACCGGGCGGCGGTGAGACGGCCGAATAGTTAAACGGATCGAAAAGATGCAGATAGGGAGAAATCCTCGCCAGCTCACCGGTGGTAAAGGCAACCTGTTCGTTGGCTTCAGCCACCATGTCACCGTCATCGATAAATGTGAAGATATGTCGATCATGGTCGTTGGCGCTGTATGTTCTCTGGCTGGTGGGATCCAGCGCGGGGTCGTTGAGCCAACCGCTGGAAGACCACAGGTAGTTGATGGCCGACAAGGTGACGGAAACCCCCATGCTTTGTTCGCTGGCATCGAGAATGCCGTTGCCATCGGCATCGGTGCATTGATACACATTGCTTCCCTGGTAAACGATGTATTTATCGCTCACATCGAGCTGGCGGTTGTGATCGCTGTCTTCGCGCATGTTGCCGTAAGCATCCACAAAAAGGGCGTGGACCTCGCCGACCCACGACACTTCGTTGTCCTGGGAAAAGGCGCAAAGGTCGCTCTCCTTTAAGGAAGGATAGAAAATGGACTGATAAACAGCCCCTTCGCCGGACCTGGAGTTGGAGATAACCGACGCGGCCGTACCGGAACTGGCGCGGCTGCTGATTTCGTCGAGAACCCGCTTCAAGCCCTCTATGAGCTTCTTGGGGTCCGTGGCCAGCACATAGTTATCGGGTTCGCCGTCCGAGTCGCTGTCCCATTCGGATTGCAAGTTGGGTTCATATGGATTGCCGTCCGAATTGGTGTCCTGCATATCCGTGCTTTTCTCTTTGAAACCGCCGAACTTGCCGGTCAGCCAGAGCATGTTCATCCGCCCGGTAAGAGGGCTGCCGTTGTACTCCTGGGTATCGATCATGAAGGTGGTCACCGTCTGGCGGCCAGGCAAATCCGATCGAATGTCATGGGTGTTGGCATAATAGGCCATGCCTGCCACGTAATAAGAGTTCTCTTTGCCCGGGCTGGGGCAGGTGCCCATGACTTCCCCCAGGCCGGGAATGTTCTTGTTGGTGGCGCTCATATTGCAATCCGCAGCCGTGCACCCGACACACTGGGAGGTGTTGGTCAATCCCTCCAGGTCGCCCACCGTATTGGTCAGTTGGGTGACGTTGTAGTCTGTATCGGCATTGGAAGGCGCACCATAATCAGATCCGATCAAGGCATGGCCGTTGAAAGTGTTGCCGGTAAAATAGGTTCCCGGCAGCCGTTTGTCCAGCCAGGGGTTGGCGTCGTTGATGCCCACGATGTAGTTCTGCTGACACCAGGATTGAATGGGGTCCTGCCAGTTGGTGACGGCCGGAAAGCCGTCTTTTTGGGTGGTTGTCAAGCCGCTGCTGTATTCGGTTGTGGGCCCGCGGTTTTTGAAAAAATTGAGACACTCGTAGAAAAGCTCGCCCACCGGGTCGTAGGACTTGTAGCCGTTGGCGCCGAACTTGTTGACGTAATTGATCACCCCGCTGTTGCCTTCGCCCGCACCTTCCGGGTTCACGATATAGAGACCGTCGGTGCCGTATTCCGCAATGGGGTTGACGGTGCCGTCGGGCAGAAACGGCCCCACATACTTCATGTTGGAGCGCAGAACACCGCCGTTTCGCGCCTGGGAATTGTCCAGGGCGTAAGCCATGACGGCGAAACGCATGTCATTGGCGTTTCCCTGGATCAGCCCCTCCGGCTTGTAATAGCCGTCGTAATCGATGCAGTTGTCCTCCAACCCCTGGCTTGGGTCGCAGACCCTCACCTGGACGTTCAGGTTCTGGGCCAGTTCATGGCCGCCGCGGGTGGTGCCGATATCGAACTGGTACCCGTGGTTATAGATGTAAATGCGGTTGTCGCCATACGGCGTTACCGTGCTGGGCGCCACATTATAATAGGTGCCGCTGCCCTTGATCATCTTGACCGGATACCAGGAGTGGCCCAGCCCGAGGGTCATATTGGCCCGTCGGATCACGGTCTGGGAAGTCGTGAACGAGGTGCATGATTGGGCCAACGAACTAGAGCTCAACCACGAGCAGAGCATCGAGTTGACCAAGATGGCTTGCGCTGTGGCACGCGACACCAACCCCGGGATCAAACTTCTCATTAACAAT
>JBFFHG010000921.1:0-2281 GCA_041557055.1 Desulfosarcinaceae bacterium | reverse complement strand
GCCGCGCACCAGTTCGGTGATGCCGAGCCAGAATTGCCCGGTATCGGGCTGGGGCTTGGCATAGGGGGTCCAGTCGTTGGCCACATGCTCGTCCTTGCAGGCGATCTGGCAGCAGTAGCAGCCGTTGCAAACCGATAGATCGATGGCGAATACTTTCATTATTGGTCACCTCCCTCAATCCAGGCATCCACACGCAGGCCGGCCGCCGGATCGTATTTGCGTTCAAACGCTTCGGGATAATCCCGTTTCCACCGGTCCCACTCCTCACCCGTCACACGGGCCACCTCCACCAGATACCCGCCGGCGATCTGGCCCACGCAGTTTTCCGATGTGACCGCCTCCGGGGTAATGGTGTTGATGGCGCCGCCGCGTTCGATAACCCCGGTTTGGAGAGGATCATGACGGGCCCCGTGATCCATGTAACAGACCCCGGGCCGCAGGCGCTCAGTTACATAGGCGCCGCCCAATACAATCCCGCGTTCATTGAATATTTTAACGATGTCACCATGTTGGATGCCGCGCTTTTCAGCCTCTGATGGGTGCAGCCAGCACGGTTCGTACTTGTATCCGTCCGGTCCCGTTATTTTGCAAGTGGGCGCTTCGCGGGTCCAGGTGATGTCGTCGCACTGGGCATGCACCCGCCAACGGCCGTGGTTGGACATCATCAACAGGGAAAACATTTTGGCGCGGTGACTGGAGAGCCGTTCGTCATGGTTGTGGCTCTTCTCGATCCATTTGGGAATGGGGGGGCGCTCCTTGTCATCCGGATAGGCTTTGGCCAATGCTTCGGAATAGAATTCCAGTTTACCCGTGGGCGTAGCCAGGGGAAATTTCTGCGGATCATTGTAAAAATTGCGGAATCCCGGAGGATCGGATTCCCAATCCTCGGCCGTGTTATAGCACCAGTATTTTTTCTCCTGGAGTTGTTCCCAGGAGACCAGCTTTTCACCGCCCATATACTCCCAGATTTTTTTCTGCAGATCGGGGATGGTCATGCCATCGGTAAGCTCCTGCTCCCTGCCGAGCTTTCTGCCCACTTCCAAAACGATCTCAAAATCGCTCTTGGACTCTCCCACGGGCTCGATGGCCTTGTCGGCGATCATGATATTGGGCTGCTGGGTTCCCTGACGGATGTTGGTCAGAATGTCGTCCACTTCCATGAAGGTGTTGGCCGGCAGCACGATATCGGCATACAGGCAGTCATTTTCAAACCAGGGATGCTGGGCCACAATGGTTTCGATCTTTGGATTGCGCATGGCCAGTTCGGTTTTGTTGCCGTAATTCCAGCAGGTAATCCGACAGGGCGAGTCGGTCCAGATCATATGCAGTTCGCAGCCGCCCTTTTCCTTGGCAATGGGGAAGTCATAGGTATTGAACTGATCGATCACCAACGCATTCTGGGCGCCGGTGCCGTGAAAAACGATGGGATCTTCCAGTTCAATGGCCTTCTGAATCAGGGTTTTGGGAATCACCTGTTGCTGCCAGGCAGTGACCGAAGACAACACCGGCAGGGACAAACGCTCCTCGATCTCCGGATTCCAGAAAAAGGTCCCGGACATGCCCTCTGCCCGCGGCATACCAAAATAGGTCAACTGGTGCTGGTGCACGCCGGGGCCGCCGAGCCCCTGCATGCCCAGCAGGATACACTCCAGGCGGGCCGGCTCATGGGAGAAAGGTCCCCGAATGAATCCGCCCCCGAAGTAGTGGGCGATGGAGGTGGTTTTGGCGGCGAACTCCCGCGCCAGCGCCTTGATGGTCCATTCGGGCACGCCGCACTTTTTGGAGGCCCACTCCGGGGTTTTGGCAACGCCGTCTTCCCTGCCCAGAACATAATCCTCCACTTTGTCCATACCAATGGCGTGGGTCTCAACATATTCCTTATTGTAGGTGCCCTCGGTCACCCACATATAGATGATGGCCAACTGCAGGGCGGCGTCCGTGTTGGGCAGCACCGGAATCCATTTATCGGCATGCACGGCCGCGCCGTAGTTGAGATCCGGGCAAATATAGACCTGCTTGATCCCCGCGTCTTTCCAGAAGTAGCAGAGCCGGCTGGCAAATTGACCGGTAAACCCCCAGGGCGTGGTTTCAGGATCGCAGCCCCAGAAAAGCACCATATCCGCATGTTCGGTGGTGTCTTTCACAATATTGGCCGCCGGGTACATAATGCCCTGGGCGCCCTGGCCCCAGACGTGCTTGGCGCCCCAGTACCACCCCTCCCAACTGTCCGGATTTCTCACCTGCTGTGTGAAGCCTCCCATCTTATCTAGGAGCAGGCTAG
>JBFFHG010000920.1:0-2285 GCA_041557055.1 Desulfosarcinaceae bacterium | reverse complement strand
TGGCGTCCTTTCTCAATAAAGATCAGTTGGCCCTCTACAAACTCATCTGGCAGCGCTTTATGGCCTCCCAGATGAAGCCGGCCCTCATCGACCAGGTGTCCGTGGCCATTCAGGCCGATCTCTATACCTTTAACGCCAGCGGCTCTTCCATAAAATTTCCGGGATTTATGGCTGTCTATCAAACCGTGGAGCAGCAAGCGGAAAGCAGCAAGAAACAGCAACCCCTGCCGCCGCTTAGCAAGGGTGCCGTTCTGGATCTGAAACAGATTACGCCCAAACAGCACTTTACCCAGCCGCCACCGCGTTTTTCAGAGGCTTCTCTGGTCAAGGAGTTGGAAGAGAACGGCATCGGGCGGCCCAGCACATACGCCACCATTCTCTCCACCATCCGCGAAAAGGGTTATGTGGATCTGATCAAAGCTTACTTCCATCCCAGCGAACTGGGGTTCATTGTCAAT
Source organism: Desulfosarcinaceae bacterium (assembly GCA_041557055.1). GTDB lineage: Bacteria > Desulfobacterota > Desulfobacteria > Desulfobacterales > Desulfosarcinaceae > JARRKU01. Next base: position 1,827 of record JBFFHG010000920.1, on the reverse strand, counting down.
GATCTGCTGGTCGCCAACTTCCCGGATATCTTCGGGGTGGAGTTTACCGCGCGTATGGAGGACAATCTGGACCGTGTGGAAACCGCGGATATCAATGCCATCGAGGTGCTCACCACCTTTTACGGCCCGTTTAAGGACAAACTCGACACGGCTGAGCAGCATATGCTCAGCGTAAAGGGCGTGGGAATCCCAACCGGCCTGACCTGCCCTCAATGCGGCCGTGAGGAGTTGCATATCAAGGTGGGCAAAAACGGTCATTTCCTGGCCTGCAACGGCTATCCCGAATGCAATTACTCCCGGGATTACCAGCGCGACGAAAAGGGCCGCATTTTTCCGGTTGAACTCAACCATGAAGCAGCCACTGACCGCACCTGTCCCAAATGCAACAAAGCCATGGTGGCGAAACGGGGCAAATACGGCGAGTTCCTGGCCTGCACCGGGTATCCTGACTGCAATCACACCGAGTCCATTAACGGCGGCGCCAACGGCAAAGTCATCGGCGTTGCCTGTCCTGAACCGGAATGCGACGGTGATATTGTCGAAAAGCGTTCCAAACGCGGCAAGGTCTTCTACGGCTGCAGCCGTTACCCCAAATGCACTTTCGCAACCTGGGACAAACCCGTGGCCAAGCCTTGCCCGGTGTGCAGCAAACCTTATCTGGTCGAAAAAAACACCAAACGCGAAGGAGACTTTCTGGCCTGCGTGGATCGTGAATGCGGATATAAAGAGCCTATCGGATAAATAAAAGTTTTCGGCGTAAGGGGCTCATAAAAAGTTCAAAACCATAGGATATGACCATGCAACTCAACTTTGAACCTATCGATCTTCAACGCCAGGACGCCTATCGACAAAAGTTGGCCCGATGTACCCAGATCTGCTCGGACTACAGCTTCATCAATCTGTGGAGCTGGGGGGAAGAGTACGGTCTGCAATGGGCCTGGCAGAAGGACTTGGTGTGGATCAAACAGACCATCCCCACCAATACCCTCTGGGCGCCGGTGGGAGACTGGACCAGAATGGACTGGCGTACCTCGTTGCAAGCCGGCGCGCGATTCATCCGAATCCCCGAGGCCCTGCTCGCCATCTGGCGGACACAAATCAAGGCCCCTGCGGAAATTGCCGAAGCCCGGGAGCATTGGGACTATCTGTACGATCGGCAGGAATTGATGGAACTGGCCGGCAACCGTTTTCACAAAAAAAAGAATCTGGTCAACCAGTTCCGTAAAAAGTATGAAGCCGCCTATCTCCCCTTTGGTCCGGAAATGGTGAATCAGGCCAAAGGGATGCAGGAAGATTGGTGCACCTGGCGCGACTGTGAGGGCAACGATACCCTGGCGGCCGAGAACAAGGCCATCGCCAAGGTGCTGGACAACTGGCAGGCGTTGGGCGGCCTCACCGGCGGCGCCCTGCGCGTGGACAACATTCTGGCCGCTTACACCGTGGCCGAAGCGATGCCCGACAACTCATTGGTGATCCACTTTGAAAAGGGCGACCCCCAATACAAAGGCAGCTACCAGGCCATCAATCAGATGTTTCTGGAAAACGACAAGAGCCCCTGCACCATGGTCAACCGGGAACAAGACCTGGGCGACGAAGGCCTGCGCAAAGCCAAGCTCTCCTACAACCCTGTGGATTACGTGCGCAAGTACCGGGTAACGCTATAGAAAATCAAACAGCGGACAACGTCTCTCTGACAGGGGATCAAACGATGTTCAAAGGTCAGCGCATACGCCACAAATTGCTGATCAGCTATTCAATCGTCTTTATTCTCTCCATATCCATGGGCAGCGCCTTCATCTATCTCTTTGTTCGGAAAAACATAAAGAC
>JBFFHG010000919.1:0-2287 GCA_041557055.1 Desulfosarcinaceae bacterium | reverse complement strand
TTAAAAAACTAACCGAAAATTGCGTTAAAACGAGTATCGGTCTCATCTTGAAAGCCTTTTGACAGCGCTTTAAAGGAATCCAAAAGGGCGGTTGCCGCCGGTGTCAATTCAGCATAACCGCCATCTTTGCCGCCCCTGCGGGCAATCACCAGAGATTGCCCGATGGCGGTTTCCATATCGCGTATGGCCCCCCGCATCCGGCGGTAGGATATCCCGGTTTCGCGCGATGCCTGCAGAATGGATCGATGGTCGTGAATCGCCTGCAACATGGCCATTCGCCCCTCGCCGATAATGGGACGGCCCTGCACTTCAAGCCAAAGTTTTGATTTCAGACTCAATTGCTTGAGCTGGTTGTCAGACATAGAGATCTCATCCTTGTCATCAATTTAATGTTTTTGATGGTGGTTTTTCACAACTTATTACATGTAATCCCGGCCGTGTCAATCCCAATATCGGCTTGTCCGGACTTGCCGAAAAAAAGGCGCGCGGTGTTGATTCATATAAAAACAGCCGGTACGCCGCCTTTTTCAGAAAAAGGGCGGTAAGCTTGATTGCATTTCCGGAATTTGGTATAAAAGCACATTTGACTTCTATGGTTACATGTAATATTTAAAAAAAATACAATCACTTTGTTTGAATCATCGTTTAAACCATAAACGGCGCGAAAGCAAGCGGTTCAAAAAAGTGTTTTAAAGGGAGCGGATGATAATTTGAAAAAACAAAAGAATCTCACACTTGCGGTTTATTATCGGATCAAGGAGATGATGCTCAATTACGATATCGTTCCCGGCCAAAGACTGGTTTTTGTTGATCTGGCCAAACAACTGGGCGTCAGCCGCACCCCGGTCAACAATGCATTAAGTATTCTGGCAAAGGAAGGGTATCTGGATTTTGTTCCCAACCAGGGGTACTCTGTTCATCGGCTGACCCTGGAAGAGGCCGAGTGCCTCTATGAGATCAGAGAAATTCTGGAAATCGGCACCATCGGCAAAGCCATTCGGGTAATGAACGATCAAAATTTAGAATCCCTGGAAAAACGCATGAACGATTACAAGCAGGCGATTTCCGACCGGGTTCATCGAAAACAGTTCATTCTGGATACGGAATTTCACGCCGGCATTGTGGGAATGATCGGAAATTCCATTCTAACGGAACGCTACCGGGATCTGTGCCAAAAAATTTTCCTGCGGTTTCGAACCGAAGATCTGGTCATCGAAAGGGTTCTCGATATCGTCAAGGAGCACGAAGAGCTTTTTCAAGCGGTACGCATTAAAGATGTCTACCGTGCCAAGGAGTTGATTAAAGCCCATAATGCCAATGCGCGCAAAAACCTTTTTTCACTTATCTTTCGAAGCGAAAACACCAATAACAAAATTAAATTTGCCGAACTCACCGCTTCATAGAGGTGGTTTCACCATAACCTTAAAAAAATCTTGTCGCCGCGCTTTTCGGCGCGTACCTTCTCCATATGCCGCAACGGGGCAAACGCCCTCTCCAGATCGGCATCTGAAAAATCCGCCCCCAGGCGTTGCACCAATTCGTGACGCTCCATCCCGCCGCTCTCTTCCAGTATTCTCAGGATATCCTCTTGCCGGGGCGTCAGTGTGGTTTGCCCGCCGAACCGGGTCTCAAAGGTCTTGGCGCTGTGGACCGCCCATGGATCGCATGTGCGAACCGGTGACAAAGCGTCCATATAACAATCCTCGCAAAGAATTTGGCCCAGGTGTTCATTCTCTTCACCCGCCGGAATAGATATTTTGCACTGTTGGCATTGCACGGTTTCACCTCATAACTGAAATAAACAATCTGACGATAGAATCACAAAATCATATTCCACACGCCGCCCCATCCCCTGTTTGGGGGATGACGACAAAAAAAATCCGCTGCAATCGCCTGCCGGTGTCCGTGACGGGTTCAGATCAGCCCCTGACGCGTGGCCCAGACCGCGGCCTGGGTCCGGTCGTTGACCCCCAGCTTGTTGAATATGTTGATGACATGGCTTTTGACCGTGTGGGGGCTGATATCCAGCATTTGGGATATTTCCGTATTGGTGGCGCCGTGGGCGATGAGACGCAGCACCTCCATTTCCCGGGATGAAAGCATCTGGCCATAGGGCGCCTCGTAAGAGGGAATGGGCGCCGGTTGCCTTTTTTCAAGGAGAGACAACCGGTTCTGAAGCTCCTGGATGGTCTCCTGTTGGCGGGCCAGTTGTTTGCCGGTTTGCTCGGCATCGATCTCCAGATCGATGTGATCCACCACGCTGCCCTTATCATCGTAAACCGGATAG
>JBFFHG010000918.1:0-2290 GCA_041557055.1 Desulfosarcinaceae bacterium | reverse complement strand
GGCGCCAGGGCAGGTCACGGCGGCTTCGGCCGTACCATGCAGCCAGGGCTTTGCGCAGGGCCCTGCACATATGGGGCGATGGCGCCGGCAGGTCCGGGGCGGCCGTCTTGGGCATGTTTGCATCCATGGGCCCGTTGCTATCACACTCTTCATGAGAAAGCCATGCATGGCGAACCATGGGTTCAAAGCGCCGCAAGCCGATGCCATCGGGCAGAATACCCTGGCTTGAAACGCAACACGCGTCTTTTAATCGAAAAGGACAGGCCGATCCCCCCATTGCGCCCGACAAAAACATTTTACCCAAAATTGCGCCCTATTTGACTCAAGAAGCCAATCCATGCAGCCGATAAAAGAATGAACAACAAACCGGAACGCAAAGGATTCCTATGACAACAATCAATGCAGAACACTTTATCGAAGAGCTTCGATTCGACATCAAAACCAAGGATACGATCAAGGCTTACCTGGTATTGGCGCATTTCGAGGATGTGGACAGCGCAACCCAGAAGCTGGCCCTGCTGGAACTCGGCAGTGCGCCGGGCCAATTCGTTTTGCCCCTCATCGTGGGGCTTCTGGCCAGTAAACCCCAGCTTGGTGAAACCTTTCCGGCGTTGAAGGAGATTCTCTTTTCAAAAGCCCTGGACACGCCTGAGGAGCTATCCAAAATGCTCATTCGGGAGGTCAAACCCGGCCATAAGGTGGTCCTGGCGGAAATTGCCGGAGAGCTCCGGCTGGAGTCCGCCACACCGGTATTGATGGGTATTCTCAATGAAGAGCATGATGAAAAAGTGCTGCGCGGCGCCATCCATGCCTTGGGAATGATCGGAGAGGCTTCGGCCACCACGCCCATTTCCGAATTTCTCTACTCGGGCAGCGTGGAGCTGATCATCGCCGCCATTCAGGCCCTGGGGCAACTGAACACCCCCACATCCCTTCAGCGGCTGGCCGACAAACTGGGCTCGGACATTGATCTGGATTACATGATTCTGGATGTTTTCGCCTTTTCTCAGGAACGCGAGGCCCTGGAGCGTCTCAACGCCATGCTCTCCGCCCAACAGGCCCATTTGCGCAATGCCGGCAAAAAGCACCTGACCGATATCGGTCCCAAAGCCGTTCCGGTGCTGATTCGCAATCTGCGCTATGATGATCCGGATCTGCTGATCCACACCCTCAACGTATTGGGGGCCATCGGCGACGAATCGGCCATAGCGCCCCTTCGCAAACTTCTGCACAACGAACCCAAAGACGCCAATGTGCGCTTTGCCGCATACGAGGCCCTGGGCCTGCTGCCGACGGCCAAAGGGGCCTTTGCCCTGGCTCAGGGTCTTCACGACCCGGTGGATAACGTGCGGGCAGCAGCAGCGGCAGCCATCAACCATAATTACAACACCGTCCTGGCGGCCGGCATCAAAAACATGGTGCGGGATGAAGACGGTGTGGAGCGCCCCATCAGCCATACCATTATCGATGCCGAATGCGACGCTATTTTCATGGATCTTATCCAGGAGGATCTTTTCCGTGACTATGCCATCGAGTATCTCAGCCAAAAGGCCCATGGCGATACCCGCACTTTTTACCTCGATCTGCTGAACACCAACGGCCGCGCGGATATGGCCGATCGTATTGAAGGCCAGCTTGCCGTCGAACCCCACCAGGCGCTCAAGGTGTTTGTGGTGGACGACTCCAAAATGATCCTGAACATCTATCGCAGCGTTTTGCACAACATGGGGTGTCAACCGGTGCTGTTCGAGTTTCCGGCCCAAGCCATCGAACAGGTTCGTGAGCAAAAACCCGACTTGATCTTCACCGATCTGAACATGCCCGACATCAGCGGCGTTGAGTTGACCAAGCGGATGCGGCGATGGTTCCCCAAAGAGCATTTGCCCATCATCATGGTGACCACCCAGAACGAATGCCAGGACAATGACGCCGCCTATGCGGCGGGCATCACCGCCATCCTGCACAAGCCCTTTACAGAAGACATGCTGCGCACCGCCATGGCGAAACATATGAAAAACTAGCCGAAAATATTTGTACGAATCCAATGTCATTAACTTAGCAGCATTAAAAATAGCGCAACTATCTATATATACAAGCAAAAGTCTTTATTTTAGAGGATCGGCATGATATACTCTCTTTTAATAATAACTTGCGATTATCGTCAAGAAAGGAGCATATCATGTCGAAAATTATTCCTGATTCTGGTGACGTTGGCACAATACCTGATTTTCAATACATGTGCCAGAGCACATTGAATTCATTAAAAAATAATCAGCAACCCTGATTTCGT
>JBFFHG010000917.1:0-2302 GCA_041557055.1 Desulfosarcinaceae bacterium | reverse complement strand
CGGGCCGCAAGATCGGCCACCACGGAAAGCCCTCCCAGTCCGGAGTCCGTCACCGCGATGGTCACCTGCTGCTTGCTGAAAAAGGTCTTTTCCCAATCCTCCGGCGCTTTGGCGGCCGCCGGCGAAACCCAGCCGACCGGAAAGCAAACCAGAAGCAATACATACGCCAGCAGGCACTTTTGTTTGCAATGCTGTTTGATCATTTCCATGAATTTCATCTGTGCAGTTTTTCCTTTTGCATGGTTCACAGCCCCCATTCCTTCTTCCATGAGACGTTAAAAATGGGGGCTGTTTTTCCTGATTGCTGTTAATAGCCAACCGCCTGACCGTCACGGCGCGGATCGGCGCCGCCGTGGAGAAGGCCCTTGTCCGGATCGGCCACAACAACCCCCTGGGCGCCGCCGAAATACAGATCAAAGTCCCCTTTGACTTCCAGGGCGTGCCCTTTTTCCGTCAATCCTTTTTGAACCGATTGCGGCAGGCGGCTTTCGATCTTCAATTTACCGTCCTGGTAGTGATTGACCCGGGGGGCTTCGATGGCTTGCTGAATATCCATGCCATGATCTACCAGGTTACTGATAATAAGAGCCAGGGTCGTTATGATGCGTTTGCCCCCCGGTGTTCCCAGCGTTGCAAAGGGTTTGCCGTTTTTCAAAATCAATGTGGGACTCATGCAGCTTAGGGGCCGCTTTCCAGGTTCAATGGAGTTGGCGTTGCCCGGCTTATAGTCAAAGTCGGCCATCTCGTCATTGAGCAGAATGCCGGCGCCCGGGACGGTCAAACCTGATCCAAAGAAGTAATTGATGGTCTTGGTCACCGCTACCAGGTTGCCGGCCTTGTCCACAACGGAATAGTGGGTGGTGCTGCCGCTTTCATAGCCCCAGGGATCTCCTGCCGAAGGTATTGCGGTCGCTGTGTCCATATTGATGGTTTGGCTGACCTTTTTGGCGTATGCTTTTGACGTCAATCCCAGAATGGGAACCTTTACGAAATCCGTATCCGCCATATACTTTTCCCTGTCGGCGTAGATCCGTTTCATGGCCTCGGCCCACACGTGCCAGCTGTTGACGCTATTGAACCCCATTGCGGTCAAATCGAAGTTCTCCATGATGTTCAGCAATTGGATAACATGGGTGCCGCCTGAGCTTGAAGGCGGCGCCGAAATGAGTTCATAATCGTGGTAGGTTCCCTTGACAGGCTCCCGGAACTTGACCCTGTAGCCGGCCAGATCATCCATGGTCAAAAGCCCGCCATTATCCGCCACCGCTTTAACCATCCGCCGGGCCACCGCCCCCTTATAGAAGCCGTCCCTGCCCTTTTCCGCGATCCGTTTCAAGGTTCGGGCAAGATCGAGGTTGGTGATGGCATCGCCGGTTTCCTTGGGCAGATCATTTTTGAGGTACAGGGCCCTGGACTCTTCGAACAGGGCCAATTTGTCGTAATTTTGCATTATCAGACCGCTGAGCACGTCCGATACCCGGATGCCCTTTTCAGCATGGGTGATGGCAGGCTGCATGACCGTGCGCCGATCAAGGGTGCCGTATTTCTCCAATGCGGTTAAAAGCCCCGCCACCTCTCCGGGCACAGCCACAGCCAGCGCTCCCACCTTGTTGGCACTCTCTTTGGGCTTGCCCTTGGCATCGAGCGCGTACATGGCCGCAGACGCCTTCATGGGGGCTTTCTCCCTGAAATCCAGAAAAATCAGTTCTCCGGTCTTGGCGAAACGAATCAGCATGAATCCGCCGCCGCCCAGGCCCGAAGCATTGGGCTCCAATACGCCGAGCGCAAACCCCACGGCAACGGCCGCGTCAACAGCATTGCCGCCTTGCTTGAGAATATCCAGTCCCACCCGAGCCGCCTCAGGCGTTGCGGCGGCCACCATCCCATGGAGACCTTTTGCATCACGTTGATAATCCGCAGCACCCGCCACCTGTAAGGGCACCAACAGCAGAAACACCAACAGCAGGGAGAAAACACGTTTACTGCTTACAACTCTTTTCAACATCGCCATTCCTTTCATTTATTGAGTGCAAAGAAGCCGACCACGGGTCGATGACCACAGTTCTCAAAGCCGTTCCCATCTGCAAAACCTTAAAGAAACAAGGGTTCCTCCATAAGCGCCAGCAGCGCCAGGGGCAGCCCGGCCATATTGCCGCAGCCGAAAACACGGCAGCCGGGCTCTAACGCTCCTATAAGCGCCGCCGGATCATTTGCGCCCAAATAGCGTGCCCCGACAGGCAGTCGAAACGGCCTGTGGCCCACAACCCATACAGCCCGCCAACCTTCATCATTGAGCCACGGT
>JBFFHG010000916.1:0-2302 GCA_041557055.1 Desulfosarcinaceae bacterium | reverse complement strand
CTCCGAAAGATAGATGGCACCGTCATCCAACAGCATTAAATCCATATGGGCGTAGGGCATGTGGGCCCGGGCCAGTATGGTGCGGCAAAACTCACCCTGTTCACGGGTTAGCGCGTAAGGCGCGCTGCGCCCCCCGCCAGCCAGATTCATCCTGAAATTGTTAAGATTATGCCGGCTGTAAGCCTCGCAAAAATCATCCACCATCACCACCCGCACATCCGTAAAATCCGCCACATAGGGTTGCAGAACAAAAGGGAAGGCTTTTTCATCGAAAGCCAGGTAACTGTAAAGGGTCTCCAGGCTGTGCCACTTGCGCACCCCGTGGCCGCAATGCAACCGGTCGGCTTTGGTGACAGCCGTGCCGACGCCCATGCGGTTAAAATCCGTGACGGCATCCAGCAGCTCTTTGCGTCGCACAATGGCCATGGTATGGGGCACCATCCAGGGGTTCAAAACAAAGGCCTGGGCCACTTTGGATGCACTGAGGAGTTGGGCCGCAGCCGACGGCAGCAAGGCAACGCCCCGCGCGCTCAAATCGCTCAGCAAGGCGGATTTGAGGTAAGACGACGGCACCTGGCCGACAAACACGTCGCCGGCACCCAGGTGATGGTATTCCCGGATCAGTTAGCTGAAGCGCGTTATAATCATCGCTCCTCTATCGCTGGTGATGGGCTTGAATACCGAGTTCGATCAGACGGTCAAGCAGTTGGCTGAACGAAAGGCCCGCTGCCTGGGCGGCCTGGGGAAACAGGCTGGTGGGCGTCATACCAGGAATCGTATTTGTTTCCAATACAAAAATATCCCGGTCGCGCAGAATCATATCGGTGCGGCTGTAACCTTTACAGAACAGGGCCTTGTGGGCGCTTAGGGCGTACGCCTGGGCCTTTTGGGTTGCTTGCGCATCGATGCGGGCCGGGCAGATTTCCCGGGTGGCGCCGGGGGTGTATTTGGCTGCGTAATCGAAAAAGGGGTGCTCCCGGCCGGGAATAATTTCGATCAGCGGAAGGGCCTGGGGGGTGTCGTTGCCCAGCACCCCGCCGGTGATTTCAATCCCCTCGATAAAAGCTTCCACAATGACCGATCCGTCATGCCGGAAGGCTTTTTGCATAGCGGGCGCCAATTCCGCCAGGGACCGCACAATGGACATTCCGATGCTGGAACCGGCACTGACCGGTTTGACCACCACAGGCAATCCCAGCCGTTGGACAAGTTGCCCGGGATCGGTCGGCGCTGTTCGCGCGACCACCTCATAGGGCGGTACCGGAAGATCCCGTTTTTCATACATTCGCTTGGCGGCCAGCTTGTTCATGGCCAATGCGCTGCCCAGAACCCCCGCTCCCTGGTAAGGGATATCCAGTAACTCCAACAGCCCCTGCACTGTGCCGTCTTCGCCGTAAGGCCCGTGCAGAATGATCAGGGCGGCGTCGATTTGGGAAGCATCCGCCATAAGCGCGGCCAGATCGGTTTGCGGATCGTAGCGCCGCACATCGTATTTATCTTTATCCAGCGCCTCATAGACTTGTTGACCGCTCTTTATGGAGACCTCCCGTTCCGAGGATATACCGCCTGCCAGCAACGCAATGATCTTTTTCATGATGAGATCCTATGGTTGAAAAATATCAGGTTCATGGGGTTTGTCAGATGTCACTTTCCAATAAATCGTCAGGCGTTTATCACGCCAAGGATTTTGCCGGGCAAAAGGCAAAGCCGCCCGCCTTCCCGGGCTGCGGCCCGCTGCCGTGGCACCGGCGGCCTGATTAGGAGCCGAGCAATCGCTGTTTGGCTTTGGTGAACTCATCCGGAGTGATCAGCTCTTTTTCAAGCAGTTGTGCCAACGCATTGATTTCCCTGATCCGGGCGGTCTCCGGGTCCTCAATCTGCAGCGGCGGCTGCCGCCCGCCGATCTCAAGACTTTCGGATGAATGCGGTTTATCCAGTTTCAAAGTGGCCATGCCGCCCAACAGACTCACCTCCACCGCACGTCCCTGAAAAACGGGCGAACGCAAGGTCTCTCCCAGGGTTTTGCCCTCTTTGCGCAAACGCCGGAAAAGCAGATAGGCTGATAAGCCCACCGACCCCATGCCCACCAGCAAAATCCAGAACATGTATTGCATCATGCCGTTTAAAAAAACCACCAACAGGCCGAGCGCTGCAAAAAGAAACAGATGCAGGAACAAGATCAAATGGGCGATAAAAATGCTCTTGAAAAGCCCATCACTGTTGTTTTTGGTTTTAGAATCCATTTCATTACAATTAGATAAAGGTTGTTCCCGACACTACCGGCCGGCGTTGTCAGCCTTGG
>JBFFHG010000915.1:0-2305 GCA_041557055.1 Desulfosarcinaceae bacterium | reverse complement strand
GTATGAATTTAGGGGGGGATTTCCTCGAACGATAATATCTTTTCAGGGTAAAAAGTATCCTGCCGGCCTGATTAAAAAAGAGACGTGTGTTTCCTTTTTACCCGGGTGCCGTCATTTGTTTCAGTCGAGGATTCAGCGATCTTTGGCTCCCGGATTAGCTCAAGGATGAAATGACTTTTAGGATAAGGCCGCGGAAATAAGGAAGGGATTGGTCCCGAAGTGTGTTTTGAATTGCATTGGACCGTGTCAAGGCGAAAGCGATCGGCGTTTGCTTGCGGCAAAAAACAAGCCCGCTGTTGTCTGCGGGCTTGTAAGACGCTGTTTTAATCCATGATAATCTGAGGTGAGGCTCAGCTTCGTGATTGATGTTTACGTTCGGCATCTTCCATCTCTTGACTCCATGTGGTCTTCCATTTGCCATCTTTGAGCACTTCAAGTTTATCGGCCTTAATTGATTTGTACTTTTCAGATTTTTCACCGCTGATGCGCACCTTGCTCATAAAATGACGCACCAGAACAAGTCGGCTCAGATTTGGAATCAAATAGTAGCTCTTATCGCCAGTTACAACGACAAAATACCTTTCAGCCGCAATATGGGGGTCTTGGTTGTCCACTGGGCACAGCTTTCCTTCTATGACACATTGAAGTCCCTGAATTGTGCCCTCTACGGTACCCCCAAAAGCCGCTCCGACTCCAAAAATCGTTAAAATAAGCAACGCACTGATAAAGCTTAAGTTTCGTTTTAATAAATTCATCGTAATTTCCTTTCTTTGTCTTTAACTGATTAATTGTTAACGATTATTTTTGTTGGTTTATGCTAAATATCCCCGTAATCGGTGCGCCAGAGTTGCGAGGATATAATCAACTGTTTGAACTTTTTATCTTTATAACTGTATGATGTTCGGTCCGAGCCACAAAAAGCCCAAGATCGTATATATTTTATACACCGCTCGCATTTGGACTGAGTACACAGATCCGATTCAGTGCAAAAGAGAACGTCCTGCCGAATTGGGGTAATCGTCGTTGATCAGATTTTGAAACCGGAACTTGTCTTTCTGTAAGCGATTATGCTGCAATAAGAGTAACAGGCGAGAGGAGCGTTGTCTTTGATAAGGGAACTTAAGTGCAATTTTAATGATTTTGTCGTATCAAAATAAAACTTGTGAAGAAGTAAATGATTTTTAGCAAATCAAGTCAAGACTTTTTTACATTTTTTTATATGTGAATGTTCAATGCAGCGTGATGTGGCGGCTGTAGATGATGCCGTTGACCAACAGATAGAGACCAAAACCCAGGGCTGAATACCCGAATGCAAAATAGAGCGCCCTGTACCAGAGGGCCGGTTCATCAGCGCAGATCTGTTCGATTTTGCCTTTTTGCTCCAGGCGTTCAACCCAGGCCGGTTTCTCTTCCTGCGCCTCTTCAAGGGGCACGCTGCCCGAGAACATCGCTTCGTTCATGGGGAAACTGGCGGGGCGCAAGTGCCCGATAAAAAAATGGACGATAAAGATATAGGTCACCGCCAGAACGGCTTCGGCGCGGTGCAAAAGGGCCGCGACATTCAAGCTCCAGCCGGGCAGCCAGTGGGTTGTCCACAGGGGCGCCATCAGCATGACACCGGTCAGCGCCAGCAGCGGCAAACCCCAGTAGACCGCCCAGTAATCGAACTTTTCCCAGTAGGTCCAGCGGCTTAACTTGGGTGCCGGGCCCAAGCCGAAGCACCAGCGAATGCGCTGGCCCAAGTGAATAAGGTCGTGGTGGTTTGGAATCAGTGAATCGGGTCCGAAAAGGCTGCCCCTCAAATCCCGGTAGTCGATCTTTATGAGCAGGTGCAGCGTGTGCAGGACGAAGCCGATCACCATCAAAATGCCGACCCATCGATGAATTAGCTGTGAGGTTTCATAACCGCCGAATACCGCGTTCAGGCTCAGGCCCCATCGGGTGGTGATATACAACCGGCTGAAACCGGTGGCGGTCTGAATGAGGAAGGTCAGTATCAAAAAAAGATGAAACAGGCGATCCAGGGCATCGAATCGCTTAATGCGTTTGGCCGGTGTCATTTCGACCCTCCTTTTGCCTGCCGAACAACTCTCGCAACCCCACCAGGATGCTGTGGGGAATGAAAAATGCCAGCGTGCCCACCACAAGGACGACCATGAACCAATAGGCATAATACAGGGCCGGAAAGTCGGCCTTGGCCGTCAATGAACCGGCCGCCGGTTCATGTACAATGTAACCGGCAAACGAAGCGCTGGCCCCCTGGTGGCACGTGGCGCAGACATAGGCATGCTTGCGGATGGGGTTC
>JBFFHG010000914.1:0-2306 GCA_041557055.1 Desulfosarcinaceae bacterium | reverse complement strand
TGTCCTTTGGGGGCAACGGTGGAATATTACCCTTGGAGATAAAACCATCAGTGCGATATCAGGCATGGATGCACCCCATGTCTTATCTGATTTTAGCGGTCCGCCGAAAGTCTCATCAAAAAAGCTTTTTTTTGATACTGGCCTGTCACGCCAGCAGATGCTGGATATAGGGATACGCCCGGGACTGCCCATCACTCCCGCCGTTAGCTTCCAGGTGCTTGACCCGCGCAAGCGATACGCCGCTAAAGCGCTGGATGATCGGGCGCTGTTAGCGATTATGACCGAATTGCTACATGAGGTTAAGCAAAACCCGACCCCCTATCGGCATCTGCGTCTAATATTCGCAGCCACCGTACAGGAAGAGGTTGGGATGCGTGGTGCTGCGGCTCTGGCGGGACAGGTTGATGCAGATGTTATTCTGAACCTTGAAGCGGGCATCGCCAAAGATTACCCCACCCAGTTTACCAGCGAAACTACGCCGGAGTTAGGCAAGGGGCCGGTGCTGTTTATCTATGACGGAAGTATGCTACCAAGCCCCAACTTGGTTAAATTTATCCATAACGTGGCCCTGCGTAATCATATCCCAATCCAATGGGAAAGCGAGGAGAGCTACGGTCAGGATGCCTCTTCTCTGCAGTTTTCCGCTGGCGGCGCTCAGGCTATTAATATCGCGCTACCGGTACGTTACGCACACAGTCATTGGGGGATTATGGACCGTAAGGATTATGACCAGATGCTGCAGTTACTTAAAGCGACGCTGCGCGATATGGACGGGGGTTAAGCTATACTCCCCGAAAGCGTCTCTGCGACACTTGGAGATAGCCATTAGAGCTACCGCCCCTGGCCCGAGCGGAGGCGATTTGATGCTAAATGATATGATCCGATTAAACAAACCCATAAGTTCAATTTTAGAACCACACCACTGGATTTGGCATTTCTCATACTCCGAGAGGAATCAAACAACTCGACGGCGGCGACCGTATTCATCTCAGGTGGGCGGAACAACGCTTCAGAAAAAGGGTTGTCATCGCTGACCATCGGTCGGGAGAACGATGGGATCACGCCCAACTTGTGCAAAGTGGCCTGCATGGTCGAGCCCTTCATCGGGCCACCGTTGTCTGAATGCAGTACAAGTCCCTCAGGTTGCAGCCCGTGGATAAAGCATGCCTGGGTAAACAGGTGGGCGGCAAGATCCATGGATTCTTGTTCGAAGACGGTGGCGGCGATGACCTTACGGCTCCATACATCGACAATCATGTAAAGGTAGAAAAACATGCCTCGCACCGATGAACGCAAATAAGTAATATCCCAGTTCCACACCTGGTTGGGGCCACTTGCAACATGCTCGCTGGGCCGATGGTTCGTGGCCGGTTTTGAACGTTGACGGTGTTGTATCATTTCATGCTCTTTTAAAACTCGATAAAAGCTGGACTCGGATGCGATATAGACACCTTGATCGGCCAGCTTGGGAACAATCTGTTTAGGCGACATGTCACGGTATGCGGCACTGTTGGCCACATCGAGGATCTGCTGTTTTTCCCGCCCAGTCAGCTTGTTTGCCGGCGTTGTGGACGGTCCGCGGCGCTGATCACAGCCACCGTTTTTCATCCGCCAACGCATGACCGTGCGGGCACTGAGCCCCAGGATGGCCGCCGCCTGCTTTAAGCGCGCACCGCTTGCAACGGCGCTATCGATCAGATCAAGTACCATCAGCCGCTTTTCAGGTCCGTGTCGTCGTCCTCGTCCCCCCAGATCTGCCGGGCTTTTTTTTTCAGTACGAGCAGCGCGGCTGTCTCGGCCAGGGCCTTATCTTTGCGTTTGAGCTCTTTTTTCAAGGCCTTGATCTTGTTCGCATCGGCACGGCTGCGCTTGGTTTTTTTCACGGTTGCCGGTTTTTTCTCCAACCCATTTAGCATTTGCAGCCGCCACTGCTGCAGATGGGTTTCATGCAGCCCTTTGGATCTCAAAAAGGCGCCAAGCTGTTCATCGGATAAAGCAGCGGCTTGGAGTACAGTCGCCAGTTTTTCTTCTGAGGTCCAATCCTCGGGGCGTTTAGATGTCATGATTCGGCTGATTTGGTCCTTGTCATCGGATGCGTTGTTGGGAAAGCCAAAAGCTGGCTCGATACCAGCATTTTTCAGCCATTTTGACAACGTTGTTTGCGATACGTCAACCTGCTTAGAAAGCGCAGTGGCGGAAATGGCATCCGGGCCGGTCATTTTTTGAATCATCTTTCGTTTGTACATCTGACTGTATTGCATATTGCCCTCCAACGCCGCCCAATAATGTGTTGAGGTCGTTGCCGC
>JBFFHG010000913.1:0-2323 GCA_041557055.1 Desulfosarcinaceae bacterium | reverse complement strand
GGTCCCGGATCTTTTTCAGGGCCGCGGTGATTTGTTTGTCTGCCGATAAAACCCCTTCCAGGTCCGTGGGCGGATACGTTACCGCCACCAGAATCAACGCCATCTTTTTGTCCAGGGAAAACTGATAGGGATTGCCCGAAACCAAATCCCGTACAGTACGCGAAAGGGTGGCGTCATCCGGTGCCTGGCTGCGGGCCACGGCAAAAAGATTGGCCACCAGGGTTTCCAGTGCCTGTATGGCGCTCACCAGCTCGCGCTCCTGATCCTTGACCCTCTCGGCATCGCCTGAAAATTCACGTTCGAGGTCATCATTCAGATGGGTCAGGTACGGTGTCAAGCGCGTATCGGAAAAGACTTTGGCGGCCCGGGCCAGGTCCTTGGGTTTGATGGTCCGCAGCCCATGATCCAGCAGAAATTGCTCGTCAAACTTTCCGTAGGTGGCGGTGATGGAATCGCCGAATTGGCTCAGTTCAGCTTCAATGCGATCCACGGCCATCTCGATTTTTGGAGCGGAATCGTTTTCCACTGCGATGATGTAATTGGAACCGAGGGGATATTCTTCGGTAACCCGAATGTATTCCTGAACCACTGGATTGGACTGGGGCAGAAGCGTGGTCCATTTCATATCCAGCCTGATGGTGCTGCTGAGCCCCAAGGCCAAAACCGTTACCACAAAAGAGATGGCCAGAATCCATTTGCGTTTCTGTAAGGCCAGGGTGAGAAAAAAACCTAAAAATTTGGTGAGCATGGATTTTACCCCATCCATATTTAAAGAGGATTATGGGCCGTCCTGGCGGATAGTCAGCCCTTTGATAAATGTCTCGATAAATGCCTTTGTGGTGGCGAACAGGTCAAAATCGTGTTGGTCGAAATAATAGTGCATGTAGATGCCGTCCAAAGAGGCGACCAAGTAAACGGCGATCGCTTCGGCGTCCAGATCTTGACGATATATGCCTCTGCTCTGACCTTCAATGATGATTTCTTGAACCGTCGTTCGAAATCCCTGCAGGAGTTCGCGGAAGATATCCATAAACCGACCATATTGCTTGCCCCGCATATGGGATAACCAAAGCTCCATAAATATCAGGAAAATACGTTCGGCCTCAGGGCTCAGGGATAGGACCTCTTTAAAAAGCACCCGGATTTTATCCGAGGGATGGGATTGGTTGCGAAACGATTCTGAAACAGCGTTTTCATGTTCAGTCAGAATTTCCAGCGAGGCCTCTTTGAGAATGGCTTCTTTGTTATCGAAATAATGGTACAAGGTGCTTTTGGCAATGCCGGTGGATTCGGCGATGTCTTTCATGGATGTGTTTTCAAAGCCTTTTTGAGCAAACAGCATGATGACGGCCCTGGCAATTTGGGAGCGTTTTTGATTGTGGTCGACTATTTTGGGCATATTGAGTTCCTTTTTTTTAAACCGTCCGTTCGGTTTAAAAAACATTGTGTCCTGACTTTGTCAAATGAAAAATCACATTAGGTATATATTTGCCGGGTTGATAATTCGAGTTCGAACTCGACCAGGGCAGCGAACATACCAAAAACGAGTGTGCCACCCGCTGTGGTGGTATCAATATTCGCCCCTTTACCCATAAGAACCTTGAATCCAATACCTGTTTCGGGATGTTGGCCCACGTTCGGCGAAATTTTTTTGATGTGATCCGCTCAATGCATCCTGGACGTTTAAAAACAGAAACCGCCTCTTCA
This sequence comes from Desulfosarcinaceae bacterium, assembly GCA_041557055.1. Lineage (GTDB taxonomy): Bacteria > Desulfobacterota > Desulfobacteria > Desulfobacterales > Desulfosarcinaceae > JARRKU01. Next base: position 616 of record JBFFHG010000913.1, on the reverse strand, counting down.
GATACAGATAGAACCGCTGAAGAGGCAGCAAAAAAATGTTTACACTGATGGATTTAATGGTAAACAGCAGGCTTTGCGAGTCGAAGTGATGACTTTGCAAAAGGTGCAGTTCGGTCAGACACTCTGCTGAGACGTGCTGGGCCTCATCGATGAGCAGCACCGGTTTGAGCAACGTTGACTTACAATGGGCCATCCACCGCTGCCGGAGGGCTTTGAAGCTGCGGTAACGATTGGCCACCGACAGGCCGACATTGAACAGTTCTCCCAGTTCCCGGTAAAAATCACCCATCGCGCTTTGGGGCCGCTGCATGACACCAACGGTCAGGTCCGGGACCTGTTCGAGCCGGTGGGCAATCTGCCGCAAGGTTTTACTTTTTCCCACGCCTGGCTCGCACAGATTCTTGGTCTATCTCGTAAAGAAGGGAAAATAACGATTTACGGATGATGCGCTGATCGAGACGGCCAAGGTCAATAGTCTGGAACCTTATTCCTGTCTTGGCTGCCTGTTTGAACAACTGTCCCTTGTCAAAGATCAAAATGGCTATCTTGCCTTGCTGCCGCAGTATGTCGATTCGATCCGGATCAACTCTTCCGGCGCTTAATCGCAGGGGGGGGG
>JBFFHG010000912.1:0-2325 GCA_041557055.1 Desulfosarcinaceae bacterium | reverse complement strand
GACCTTCTCCTGAAATTGTTTGGGGAAAAGCCCTTGTGGCTTCACAAGTATAAACACGATAAAGACCCCCCATACAAAGGCATCGCGATACTCCGTTGAAATATAGCCTGCAACGAGGCTTTCCAATAAGCCTAAAATCATCGCCCCTACGAGCGCGCCTCGCAAACTGCCGATACCGCCGATCACGGATGCCATCCAAGCCTTCAGGGTGCCCAGCATAAAACCGATACCCACAAAAATACTCTCATAGTATGCGCAGAAAAGAATACCGCCGATAACCCCCAAGGCCCCCCCGATCCCATAGACAAAGGAGATCGTCCGGTTGACCGAAATACCCATGAGGGCGGCCGTCGGAATGCTTTGAGACAGCGCTGTGACCGCCTGCCCCAGCATGGTCCGCTTCATCAAGACACGAAGGCTATAGACAAGTATCAAAGCGATGATCAGGATGTAGATCTGCAGGGTTCCCAGTACCGTGTTGCCAATCGTGATCTGTGATACCGGCAATCCGATGTTGAACGGAAAAGTCTCCGGCCCCCAAACCTGCATGATGAAATTGCGCATAATATAGGCAATGCCCACAGCGCTGATGGTGGGAGCGATTCGTCCTGAAAAACGAATGGATCGGTAAGCGTAACGCTCGACCAGGACATTTAACATATATCCCGCCGCCATTCCTGCAATAATCGCAAAAATGACATTTTGCCCCATGGCAATCAAAGCCATGGTCACAAAACAACCAACAGCATATACATCTCCATGGGCAAAATTCAGGAGGTTCAAAATACCGTAAACCATGTTGTAACCGATTGCAATTAGCGCGTAGACCGCACCAATGCTCAACCCATTTATTAAATATTGCAGCAGCATACGTGCACCTGAGATTAAAGTATAGATGTAACAGTATGTATGGCGACAAATCCGTAGCTAAGGAGCCAGAGGGCGCCTCTGTGCTGATTCCGGGGAACTTCCGCCCGAAATATATGAAGCGCCCCCTGCGCCGCCTTGTCGTCCGATATTAATAACTCTTAGGGAAATAACTTGCGAAAGCGCCGTTCTCCACTCGCAAGACCATCTGTTTTTTATTGGGTACGTCGCCATATTGGTCAAACTTTATCTCACCGGTTACGCCGGTATATTCAACTTCATGTAATGCCTGAATAATGCCCTTTCGGCTATCATCGCCTTTTTCAATGGCTTGTTTGGCCACGTAGACGATATCGTATGCATGGGAACTCCATTCAGTCGGCTTTTCATTGTATCTGCGGATGTATTCTTGGTTGAATTTGGATTGCGCGGGCCGTTTATCATTGGGATTATAGGGGGTAACCACAATAAAACCTTCAGAAGCCGCCTTGCCTGCGATGTCGATAACCTTTGCGCTGGCCATTCCGCTGCTGCCGATCTTGGTGGCTTTCAGTCCGAAAGTTTTGGCTTGTTTTAGAAAAAGACCGGCGGCGGTGTAAGTCCCCATCAGGTAGACGCAATCGACATTTTTACCTTTAAATTTAGTAATATATGCTGAAAAGTCGCGATCTTTTCCAGGAAGATAGGTCGCTTCCGCCTGCAGTTTCAACCCTTCTTCATTAAGTGTTTTCACAAGATCGTCGCGCAGCCCTTTACCATAGTCCGAGTTTTCCCAAACCACTGCGGGCCTTTTGATACCGAATTCCTTGATCCCCAACCTTGCAATTTCGGCCACGATAAGATTATCCGGTGTGCAAATCCGAAAATAATTGCTGTGCCCCATTCGAGTCAACTGAACGTTTGTATTGCTTCCCGATATTAGCGCCAAACCGAATTTCTCGTATATTGGGAGCGAAGCAATACTGCAACTTGAATTGATATGTCCCAAAACGAATTTGACACCTTTGTCTGAAGATACTTTCTGAGCCAAAACGGTTGCCAGGTTCGGATTCTGATCATCATCACCTACAATGAATTCCAACTTTTTTCCATTTACGCCACCATTGGCATTAATTTCATCCACTGCGATCTGAGCGCCGTTTTTCTCATGGATTCCCATTGCCGCGCCGTCTCCGGTCATGGGACCGACTACGGCAAATTTAATCGTACCAGAAGTGAAACCAGTGGTTGCAAAGGTCAGACAAATCGTCCCTACCAGGATTATTCTCAAACTTAATTTGAACATACCAACCCCTCCTTTTCACAAATCGGCGTTTTTTCAATTGTGGCCAGAATTCAATGCAAATGTCTCTGTTTAAAATTCACCCCCTTTCATAAATTTTTTGTATGCAACTCTCGCAATGCTATGGAAGACAACGCGCCGTTTGCCGTTATTACCTCAATATGGAGCCATCACGT
>JBFFHG010000911.1:0-2328 GCA_041557055.1 Desulfosarcinaceae bacterium | reverse complement strand
TGTCTGCGAGTTGAGCGCCTCGCGGGCGGTATCCAGCCCGCGCAACGTGGCCTGCGCACCGGCGACATCAGAGTCGAGAGCCAGAATGAATCGGCTAGCGTAACGGCGCAACGTTTTACCGCACGGCCGCCGCAGCCGTCGGCGACGCCGATGCCAAAGCGTTCCTGCTCAAACTGGCGGCCATGGAAGACGACCATGAGAAGACTTTTTCCCAAATGCGCGCCAAGCTGGCTTCCGGGGAAAAAGCATCAACGGTTTTTGATCCCGAAGGGGAGGCTGTCCATTATTTGCGAGCCCTGGCCGACACCCGCGTTTTTTTTCAAAAAGAGATCGACACCGCCTCCATGGAGGCGATTCTAAAGGATGCCATAACCGCTGAAAAGGATTCCATTGTCTTTTACCTGGGCATGCGCGACGCCGTCCCGGAAAACATGGGCCGAAATCACCTGGACAATATCATCAAAGAGGAGATGGGCCACATTCGACTGCTCAGCAAGGAACTGATGGCTCAAAAGAAATAGCTCTTTTCGGGGTATCAAAGCTCTGGATAATTATGTGTGGTGTACAGGCCATGCGGTCCTGATGGGCAAGCAAACGACCGGGTGGCGGAATACCGATTTAACGATCATTCAGCTCCAAAGGGGGCGCTGCTCAAAAATACCACGCCTTTTTTGAGATTGGGCTTTCCCTGCTTTTTGTGTCGGCGGGGCAATGGATAAAATTCTATACGTTTTCGGCACCAAAAGGAGTCCTCCGCTGTCATGAAGTCCGCACTACTCGTTATCGATGTTCAGCGCGGCCTCTTCGATAAAGAGCCTCGGCCCTACGAAGCTGATGCTGTGGTTGATCGCATCAATTCTCTAACCGCGCGAGCCAGAGCCGCCGGAATCCCTGTCGTCTTTGTTCAACACGAACGTCAAACCGGAACACTTGCGTTCGGGTCCGATAGTTGGCAGTTGGCGCGGAGACTTGTCGTTGAGCAAAATGACACCAAACTTCGTAAAACAACACCTGACTCATTCCTACGCACGGAGCTGGGTTCCCTGCTGGAGCGGTGGGGCACAGAGCAAGTCGTTATTTGCGGCTACGCCAGCGAGTTCTGCGTAGACACCACAACAAGACGAGCCGCTGCACTCGGCTATCCGGTTGTTCTGGTCGCTGATGCACACACAACCCACGACAAGAGCCACGCTACGGCCCTTCAGATCAGAACGCATCACAATGTCACGCTGCCAGATATCAGTAGTTTTGGTCCCGAAATTGTCGCTAAGCTCACGGCCGAGGTGGCGTTGGAAAAGGGAAAATGGTATCAAACAAACGTTCGGGATCGATCTTAAGCTTTTGGTGCATTTTTCGTTTTGCCCTGCTGATCGATGATACAAACGTACATTTTTCTTGCATGCAGGTCGATGCCGCAATAACAATTTGTATTGTTGATTGTAAAATTTTATCACTTTGCCCCCTTTTTTTCTTTAAGTTCGTTAATGGAAGCGAAAACTGATTGAATGGGCAGACAAATATGCCGTGCATATCAACGATCTTTTTTAAAGTAACAAAAGTCAATCTGCCACACTTTTGGAAAAACGATGGAGTTGGACGTAATGCATATAATAGACCTGTCGGAAGAGACCCAAAACGACTATTTCACCTGTTTGGAAGAGTGGTCGGATGAGATAAAAGATGGTGTCTGCCGCAAGGCGTGTTGGTACAACGCCATGCGGAAAAAGGGACTGCGTGTGAAACTGGCACTTAATGATGCAGGCGTTGTTGCCGGAATGATTCATTATGCCCCGATCGAACATTCCTGGGTTGAAGGAGAGAATCTCTATTTTATTTATTGCATCTGGGTACATGGACATAAAAAAGGACGCGGAGATTTAAGAAAGAAAGGTGTCGGAACTGCATTATTGCAGGCTGCTGAAGACGATGCAAAAAGCTTGCAAACAAAGGGCGTGGTTGTATGGGGCGTGCTCTTGCCATTCTTTATGCGCGCGGGATGGTTCAAGAAGCATGGTTACCGGAAAGTTGACAGAAGCGGTATCCGTGTATTGTTGTGGAAACCTTTCTCAGATGACGCATCTCCTCCCCGATGGATCAAGGCGAAAAGAAAGCCGGAGCTTGTTTCCGGTAAGGTGGTTGTAACCGCCTTGGCGAACGGATGGTGTTCCGGAATTAACGGTATGATAGAACGTGCCCGGCAGATTAGCAGTGAATTTGGAGATAACGTCGTCTATCGAGAGATCGATACGGGTAGCCGAATGGCTGTGCGTGAATGGGGCTTATCTGATGGCTTGTTTGTGAACGAAAGGAATATTTACAAGGGCCCGC
>JBFFHG010000910.1:0-2329 GCA_041557055.1 Desulfosarcinaceae bacterium | reverse complement strand
TGTATACCTGGATCAGCCCCTCAAGCGGGGGGATATCGATAAGGCTTTCGAAGAGGCCGAAGTGGTGGTCCAAGCCGATTTCGACACCCAGATCGTGCACCAGGCCCCGCTGGAGCCCGAACATTGCATCGCTTTTTTCGAGAACGAAGCGCAAGAGGAACCCAAACTGGTGGTCACCGGCCGCTCCATCAACATCCACCCCCACGCCGACCAGTTGCAGGAGGCCTTGGGCTATGACAACATCGTGGTGCGCGAAGCTTTTTCCGGGGGGCAGTTCGGCATCAAGCTGGCCATCACCAGCGAGGCCCTGACCGCGGCGGCGGCGCTGCATTTCAAGAAACCGGTGCGCTATCTGCCGAGCCTGAAAGAGTCCATGCAGATGACCCCCAAACGGCACCCCTTCCATATGAACGCCGCCCTGGCCGCCCGCAAGGACGGCACCATCACCGGCCTCAAATGGAATGCCGTGGTGGAAAACGGCGCCTATACCTTTTACGGACCGGCGGTCTGCAACCGCGCCCTGTGGATGCTCACCGGGGCCTATTACATTCCCAATCTGGATGCCCGCATCCGGCTGGTCTACACCAACAACACCTGGGGCAGCGCCGCCCGCGGCGCCGGACCGCCTCAGGCCAATTTCGCCCTGGAGTCCCTGGTCAACATGCTGGCCCGCAAACTGGACATGGATCCGCTGGAGATCCGGCGTAAAAACTCCCTGAAGGTCGGTCAGCCGGTCTCCTCCGGCAAAATCGTGGACGAATGGTACAACGACGGCTGCCTGGACGCCCTTGCGCCTTACTATGGCAAAGCCCTTGAAGAGGCTGGGGCCGCCGGCAACGGCGGCAAGATCAAGCGCGGTGTGGGCATCGGCGGGGCGGCTTTCGGCATCGGCAATATCAACGACATCTCCAACGCCGAGGTGGAGCTGATGGCGGACGGCGGCATCACCGTTTACGGCTCCATGGCCGATCCGGGCGAAGGCACCGACACCATGGTGACCCAACTGGCCGCCGCGTTTATGGGCATCTCCCCTGACATTGTCCGCCTTTGCCTGCGCGACAGCGAGCTGACGCCCTTTTCCGGATCGGCCGCCGGCAGCCGCCAGACGTTCATGAGCGGCGGGGCAATTAAACTGGCTTGTCAGAAGCTCAAGGCCGCCATGGAAGAGACCGGCGCGCGAACCGCCGCCGATCTTGCGGCCGCCGGAAAACCCGTGCGCTACCTGGGCACCCGGCAGTTACCCAAATCCGCGCCATTGGACCCTGTCACCGGCCAAGGCGGTAATTTCGATACCTGGGTGCACGGCGTGCAGATGGCTGAAGTGGCGGTGGACACTGAAACCGGCAAGGTCACGGTGCTGCGCATGACGGCGGTGGAGGACCCCGGCACCATCGTCAACCCCCAGGCTGTCGAAGGCCAGATCGAAGGCGGTTTGGACATGGGCATCGGCATGGCGCTGCGCGAGATTTACGAGCACGGCAAAACCCATGACTGGGTCAGCTTCAAGTTCCCTACCATCAAGACCATGCCGGCGTTTCAAATCAAAACCCTGGAAACGCCCCGCAAACGCGGGCCTTTGGGCGCCGCCGGGGTCGGGGAGTTCCAGATGCTGGCAACCTTGCCGGCGGTGATTGCCGCCATTCAAAACGCCTGCGGCAGGTGGGTCACATCCCTGCCGGCAACCCCTGAAAAGGTATTGACGGCATTGAAAGATTAACCGGGCCCATTTCGGGCGGAAGGGCCTGAAAGGTCCTCCGCCCGAAAATTCACCCTTGCCGTTTTGGCGGCGGCGGGATAGACCATTTTGAAAATGGATGCTGAAAACCGCACCGAACAGAATAGAAAGCAGCATCATCTTTTTAAGATTTGAGGTAAACTGCCGGCTCATAGCCGCAGGGATCGTCAACAGGGCAATGACTAAAATCACACCCACTACACGTATCAGTACCACAATGGTAAGAGCAATAAGGCATAACAGGACAAGGTACAGGCGCTCTGCGTGAACGCCGCGCACAGTTGCAAACTCCTCATCAAAACACAGTGCAAGAAATTCCTTATAAAAAGAATGCACCACAAGGATAATGATCGCATCAAGTAGCAGCATCAAAACAATATCAGAGGACGGCACTGTCAGGATGTTCCCGAACAGATATGTCATCAGGTCCGGAGCATAGCCCGGCGTCAAGCTGACAAGGATAATCCCGATAGACATTCCCATTGCCCACAATATCCCAATAGCAGTATCCTCCGGGAGCCTGGATCGTTTACTCACCCACCCCATGCTCAGTGCAGAAGCAATGCTAAACGGCAGCACTCCAAGAATTGGGTT
>JBFFHG010000909.1:0-2329 GCA_041557055.1 Desulfosarcinaceae bacterium | reverse complement strand
GGGTCAGGTAAGGGTCGGGGATATTGGCCGACTTGGCGATGTAGCACCCGTCTCCCTGGGCGTTGAGCGTACCGAGGCGTTTCAAGTAGGCGGCATACCCAAAGCCGCTTTTAACGAAAAATTTCAAATAGATGCGTTTGAACAGGCTCATGATTGCCTCTGCCGGTTTTTGGCATCGATCATGGCGTAATACTTTTCCATGGCCGAGCGGTAATATTTGCCGCGCATGAACCGGACCCTGTTCAATACAACCGAAATAACCTTCACTCCGATTTTGTCCAAAAGAGAGACCGTCCGGAACAGCGCCGATTCTGGCACCTGGTCCGCACACACGACGAGAACGGCGACATCGGCCAGTTCGGCAAGGAAGCGGGCGTCCGTGATCATGCCCAGCGGCGGGGCGTCGATGAATATATAGTCGTAATCCAGGCGCAATGATTCGATCAGGGTGCCGAAGCCGGTCTCCTGGAACAGGTTGGGATCGGCGGGCTTGCTTTCCCCGTAGGTCAGGATGTGAAACGGGTAGGTGCTGGCTTTATGGACGGCATCGCCCAGATTGCAGGCGCCTTCGAGTACATCCATGATGCCCGGATGGCCCGGTGGGACGACGTTGCGGCTGAACGGGCGCCAGATGTTCAGGTCCACCATGATCCGATCGCCCTTGCGGCCCTGCAGGGCGCAAAGGGCGTTGGTAACGAATGTCGTGGCGCCTTGGGCCTCTTCCAGGGAAAAGCAGGTGAAAATTTTGGACTGGTGCTGATCGTGCTCCAGGGCCAGGGAAAAGGCGATATCCTTGAACTGCTCGGAGATTTGCGCAAACGGCTGATCCCGGACCACGGCATACAGGTCCGGGGGCGGCGAACGGTCCTGAGTGGCGTCCATAATTCGGCCGGTGGCTGCAAAGCCCAGCACCCTTTCGACATCGCCTGCGGTGTGAATATTGTTGTCGAGTTTGTCGCGCCCGATGGCATAGCCCAATCCGCAGACCAGGCCGCCAAGCGCCACCAGAATCATCATTTTGGAGCGCTTGCCGCTGGAAGGCTTTTCCGGTGTGCGCGCCAGTGTCATGAGGCTGATGCGGCCGGGCGATCGGGATTCGACCTCGATCTGGTCGATGCGCTCATCAATGCGCAACAGGGCATCCTGCAGCCGTTGGATGCTCTTTCTGAGGGTCGACGCCTTCATCATCTGCGTATTGACGTCGGTGGCTTTGAGTTCCGCTTTTTTCAACTCGGCGCGCAGATCCCTTTCCGTATCCCCGGCCGCGGCATAATCGGTCTCCAGTTCCATAATTTTTTTTTTCTGATCTGAGATCAACTTGCCCCGCAGCACTTTTTGACCGACCTCCCTGGATCTCAGGATCAGATTGTTCTGCACCTCGTTGAGCTTGTTCAGGTTCTCCTCATACTCACGGTAATCGGGATGGTCACGATTGACCCCGGACAGGTTCAGACGCAGGTCCTGCAACTTGCGCGACAATTGAATCCGGTTGTCCCGGATGGCCCAATCCTGCTCCACCCAGTCGTCGATATCCGCCGAAAGGTCGAGCTCAGCCAGTTGGCCCAACTGAGCCTTGAGCACGTTGAGCTTGGATTCGACCTCGATGCGTCGGCTGGAGGCTTTCACCAGTTGCTGGGTCAGATCCACAATGGCCTGCAGGTAGACGTAAATATTCTTTTCGTCGGTAATGCCCACGGCGTATTTGGCGGAGATGCCCTGCAGGACCGAATAGTTGTCCACCAACTCCTTTTCGATCTCCGTTTTTCTGTTTTTGAGAAACGCCAGCCGCGAGGCATCCTTGTTCAATTGTTCGTTGTTGTTGCCTTCCAGGTAAGCGCCGGCTGTCACGTTGACCAGTTCGGCCAGTCCCTCCTTGCGGCGGCTCGTCATGGAGAGGGAAAAAAGCTGCGTATCCCGGATTTGGTTGATGTTCAGACGCACCGCCAGGCGGTCCGCCGCCTGTTCGGCGGTCTCTCCGGAAAGCCGCCAGTTGAACCCTTGCTTCTCGTAAGTCTCCAGGGCCGCCGCCAGTACCGGAAAGCTTTTGACAATATTGATCTGGGTGCGGACGAAATCGTCATAATAAGGCATGATCGAAGCCTCTTCCTTGCCATAGAGCACCTTGGGCACCACCGGCTCAATTTTGATGATCGCTTGGACCTCGTAAAACGGCTTGATCTTGATAAACACTGCGGCCATGCCCAGCGACAGAACGGCGCCGGTAATCATCGCCACCGCCGATAAATGGTTGAGCAGGCTGGCCAGCGGATTGATGGGGCGCTGGGGGAAGGTGCCCCCACGGACCCTGCTTTCGTCTGAAGGGGTCATG
>JBFFHG010000908.1:0-2334 GCA_041557055.1 Desulfosarcinaceae bacterium | reverse complement strand
CCTCGCAAATTCCCTGGCACAAAGCCTCTTCCGTGCAATTTCCAGCCGAAGAACCATTAAATTGGTTGATGGTCCAAAACCAGTTGAAGGGAACCATCTCCACTTTTTCCTGGGTCAGGTTGAACGCCCATGTCCATTGAAGGGGCAATTCAGAAAAAAATAGGGATGTTACATCTAAATCATCAGATGTGTCCCCCACTGAGCGGGCAATTTGATCGAAATCCATGCAGGGCGCTTTAATTGATTTTTGAGGCGCGACTAAAAAATTATCCGGATTGCGGTAAAAGCTGAACAGACTGAAACGCTCCCCAAGCTCCATGACGGCGCTGGCCTGGGCCTGGGCCTGGGTCGCCCCTTTACCCATTTGTTTGTAGTTGCCGATGACGGTTCGGGCCTCAGCTCCGCAAACACTGAAATAGACCGGAATCCCCAGGCGTCCGTTGTCGACACGGACAATATCGTCCAAAATATTCAGGTGGTTTTCCGTCAGCCGTTGTTTGAAGCGTTCCACTGTCTGTTCCGGGGAGATGATTTTGTCTTGATCGTGCCGGTACTGTTTAAAAGCATCTTCCAGGTGCAACTTGTTCGGGCGCATAATTTTAACCTCTGGCTGGATCATTGATTCATCGTTGTTCGTAAAACGAACGTCAATCTGTACTGGTAAGACGATTTCAAATCAACCCCAAAAAACATATGCGATTACCCTGTTCTGTGCGGTATCGGGCATTGCAATCTGTTGGGAAATGGTATATGAAACGTTGATTTCATTGCCCAATGCTATTTTTTTCATTTACTTAGCCTTGGCTATTTCATAAAGGGGCTTTTCATGAAACGTATCGCCCGGGTTGAACGCAAAACCAAAGAGACGGAAATTCGTGCCAATGTCGACTTGGACGGCAGTGGCAGATGTGAGGTGGCGACCGGTATTGGTTTCTTCGACCACATGTTGACACTGTTCAGCGTGCATGGTCTGATTGACCTGAAACTGCTGGCCAAGGGCGATATCGAGGTCGATTTTCACCACACCATCGAGGATGCCGGGTTGGTGCTGGGGGAGGCTGTGGATAAAGCCCTGGGAGATCGCAAGGGCATATGCCGTTATGGTCATGCCGTGATTCCCATGGACGATTCTTTGGTCGAGGTGGCTGTTGACTTATCCAATCGCCCTTATCTCGTTTTCCGTTTGCCTGAAAACATGCCCCTGCAAAATGGTGTGGATGCATCGTTGGCCAAAGAGTTTTTCAGGGCCGTAGCCCAACGGGGAGGTATGAATCTTCACATTTCTGTGGCCTATGGCGACAACTGGCACCATATGATTGAAGCGGTTTTTAAAGGATTTGGTCGGGCTTTGCGCGATGCCGTGGGTATTGACGGACGCATGCCGGGTGTTCCTTCTTCCAAAGGCCGTCTGTAAGGCTGATAGATAGATTGCCTTGTTCACCATTTTGCTGTTTGTGTTCCATATTCGGTTCATCATCGCAATTTCTCATGCTAAGCCAATCTTGACATGGACGATAAAAAGATATAATGTCAGCAATTTTAGATTAGGGAGGGGTGTGCTTGGGCCCATGACCGTGTGTGCCGCAAATTGAATAAATTGCCCCGAGAAATCCATGCAATAACGTGATGGCGCGAATATTGATTCTCATAACGGATCAGTGAACCCGCTTTCATGAATCGTTATTTGAGATGGAGAGCAGCCTTTGGCACGAACAATTCCCGATGATACAATTAGCCGTATCAAAAACACCGCCAACATCGTGGATGTGATCAGTGATAATGTTGTACTTAAAAAATCGGGACGTAACTACCTGGGATTGTGTCCTTTTCATACAGAGAAAACCCCTTCGTTTACCGTTAGCCCCGACAAACAGATCTTTTATTGTTTCGGATGCCACACAGGCGGCAACGTTTTCAGTTATGTCATGCAGCACGAAGGGGTGACATTTCCGGAAGCCGTTCGGGTTGTTGGCGGGAGGTACGGCATTGAGGTTCCGGATTCAAATCTGTCATCTGAGCAGAAAAGGCGGCTTTCAGAGAAAGAGAACCTTTTTCGCATTAATCAATTGGCGGCCATGTTTTTCCAAGAGTCCCTTGTGCACCCCCAGACGGGGCAGCAGGCACTGGCATATTTGCTGGGCCGCGGGATGACCCGCAAGCTTATCGATACGCACCAGATGGGGTACGCTCCCGATCGTTGGGACGGCCTTTTGCGCCATCTTGAAAACAAACGCGTACCGCTGGAGTTGTCGGTCAAGGCGGGGTTGATTATTCCTCGCAAGGATCGCAGCGGGCACTATGACCGGTTCAGGGATAGGGTCATGTTTCCCATTT
>JBFFHG010000907.1:0-2334 GCA_041557055.1 Desulfosarcinaceae bacterium | reverse complement strand
CAATTCCACGCGTTGGGCCCAGGATTCCCCCATGCCGAAGATGCCGCCGCTGCAAACCGTCATGCCGGCCTCTTTGGCGGCCCTGACAGTCTCTATATCATCGTCATAGTCATGGGTCGTGCAGATTTCGTCAAAATAGGAGCGCGCCGTCTCCAGATTGTGGTGGTAGCGTGTGATGCCGGCGGCTTTGAGCTTGTGCGCCGTATCCGGACGGAGCAAGCCAACCGAAGCACATAACCTCAGGTTGGTTTTGGCTTTTAAGCTGCGGGCCACCCGGCAGACGGTCTCCACATCCTTGTCGGTCAGCGACGTTCCGGAGGTCACCACCGAATAATTGGTGGCGCCGGCCGCCGCCATTTTCAAGCCGGCTTCCTCCAACTTGCCGGAGCTGAGCAGTTCGTAGCGCGCCACCTGGGCGCGATGGTGGGCCGATTGGGCGCAAAAGGCGCAATCTTCGGGACACATACCGCTTTTGGCATTGATAATGGCGCATTTGAAGACGGCCGTCCGTTTAAAATGCTGCCGAATTTTATTGGCACAGGCGATTACATCCAGGATCTCCTCCGGACCGGCGGCAGTCAGCGCAAGGGCCTCGGCCTGACAAATATCCTCATTGCGGCCGACTATTTTTTCGGCCATACGAACAAAGGCTTGATTAAACACCGCTTCCCCTATAATTGGATTGTAAACTCATAATCGCATCACCGGTTGACCAAGAACAAGACGATTCTATACCAAACCAGCCGGTTCAATGTCAACCCGATACAAGGCAACAGGTTTACAATAAACCCCGCTGCCCGGAAAAATAGATTGGAGACGGTATCCGATGACCACCACCAAACAACGCCTGCTGGCCTGCTTAAAAGAAGCCCCTCGCCAATGGGTCTCCGGCCAACGGATCAGCAACCGGCTGGGTATCAGCCGCACCGCCATTTGGAAACAGATCAACAGTCTGAAACAGGACGGCCATCTGATTCAATCCGCCCCCAAAAAGGGATACTGCCTGGAACAGGCCGCTGATATTCTGTCACCCGGGCAGATCCGGGAGAACCTGCGGACCCGGGTCATGGGCAGATCCGGCCTGGTGATTTTCAAAGAGACCGACGCCACCAATCGTCAGGCCAAAATCCTGGCGGCCCGGGGCGAGGCCGAGGGCACCGTGGTGGCGGCCGATGCCCAAACCGACGGCCGGGGCCGCATAAGTCGCAGTTGGTTTTCTCCGGCCGGTCAGAACATCTATATGTCCATTATTCTGAGACCGCCCATGGCGCCGGCCCAGGCCCCCCGGCTTACCCTGATGAGCGCCGTGGCCGTTGCCCAGGTCCTGCAGTCTGCCGGGCTAAATGTGCGTATTAAATGGCCCAACGATATTCTCATCAACAGCCGCAAGGTGGCCGGCATCCTCACCGAGATCGGCACGGAGATGGACCGGGTGGACTGGGTCGTTGTGGGCCTGGGGCTCAATGTCAACACGCCGGCCGAGAAGATGCCGCCGGAAATTCAGCAGAACGCCACCTCCATGCTGATGGAAAAAGGCCGGCCCTTTGAACGGGCTGCGCTGCTCTGCGTTCTGCTGGAAAACTTCGAGACCCGTTACGAACAATTAAAGGCTGAGGGGTTCGGCCCCATCATGGACCAATGGCGCCGGATGACCGACATCATCGGCCAAAAGGTCTTCGTGGATGTAATGGACCGCCGCCACTACGGCACGGTGACGGCAGTGGACGACGACGGCGTGCTGATCCTGGAAGACGACCACGGCCAAACCCATCGCATCTTCTCCGGCGATGTGACCCGGGTGCGGCCCAACGGAATTTGAAACAGATTGGAAGTGGTTTCTATTTCTTCATAAACAAGTAGATTGCCAATCCAACGAGCACCACAGCAAAAATTTTCTTGAAATTATCCGTTGACACATGCTCCACCAGTCGGGCGCCGATCTGGGCGCCGATAACGCCGCCGATGCCCAGCAGGAGTCCGTATTTATAGTCCACGTTGGCCAGTTTATTATGGGCCACAAGGGCCGATATGGAGATCACGAGAATCCCCAAAAATGAAGTCCCCACCGCTTTTTGCGCGGTAAAGCCCAAATAGAGCAGAATGGGAATCATTAAAAAACCGCCGCCCAGTCCCGTGAAAGCGGCGCCGATGCCAACTATCACGCCGCTGGCGATGATGGTTAACCAGGTCATGTCCACTTTAACGCTCCTTCTCCATACTTATGGTTTGTTTTGATATCGACCGGTTCGGATGCCGCCGGGGTTGTGAATATGGTCCGCCACATCGCACCGTCTCGGTCAAAAAAAGGACAATTATCATGGATCGTGATGTTTT
>JBFFHG010000906.1:0-2347 GCA_041557055.1 Desulfosarcinaceae bacterium | reverse complement strand
CTGACCACCCCCTGATAATATTATCGTTTCAAGAGGATACACCATGACCGGCAAGCATAGTCCTCCCGCTGCACCCATCAGGATCTTACTGGTTGATGATGAGATATGCTACGTCAATGTCCTGTCCAATCGGCTTTCAAAGCGCAACATAACGGCCACCAAAGCCTTTAGCGGCACAGAGGCCATTCAGGCCCTGCGCAAGCAGGATTTCGACGTGGTCATTCTGGACCTCAAGCTTGAAGATATGGATGGCATCGAAGTCCTTAAAATTCTTAAAAAAATGGACCCCGAGGTTAATGTCATCATGCTGACCGGCCATGGTTCGGAGGAGGCAGCCAAAAACGGTATCAAAGAGGGGGCTTATGATTACCTGACCAAGCCGTGCGAACTTGATGAACTGATTGAAAAAATCCGGGAAGCCCAGGCCATGCGGGAAAAGAGGTAAAGCGGCCGCAGCCTCGCCATTGCCGCAAATTGCATCTGGCTTTCATCCCCCAAACTTAATGCTCGGAAATTCCGGTGCCGCCGGATGGGGTTAAATTTGTAGCAATCCGCACATTCAAGCCAAATTTCCCTGCGCATCGGCTCTTTCAATGCGCCACGGGTACCAAGGAGAGAGATTGATGATGTTAACATTGGTCAAATCGAAAAACTTTCAAATTCTTTTTGCTTTTCTTCTCGGTGTCGCAATCTTGCTGCTTCCGAGACCCGAAGGAAACCGGTTCAAAATCACAGGAGACAGCGCCAGAAACTTCTATGAAACCATCCGCGATCAATTCAACCTGGTGACAACAGCCAAAACAGAGGGCAATACCTATGTGGTCGAAGCCATCGAGACAAATGCCCCCCAACCCTATGGGACCATTTTGCAAGACAAAGCCTCGACCGCCGGCAACGGCCGCATTAAAGTCGAATATATCAACGGCCTTTCCCCCAAGGCCATGCGGTTTCTTGCCATTCTGGCAGTGCTGATCTTCCTTTTTCTGGTGGAACCCATCCCCCTGGAGATCACGGCCGTCCTCATCGGCGCCTCCCTGGTGCTGATGGGAATTGTGGACGCCAAGACCGCCTGGGCCCCCTATATGCATCCGGTGGTCGTCTTTATCATGTGCTGCCTTATTTTCGCCATCGCCCTGGACAAAGCCGGTCTGACCAAACGGTTGGGACACTTCATCGTCCAGAAAGCCGGCACCAACGTTGTCCGCTTTACCTTTTTTATCAGCATCGGCCTGGGGATTGCTTCCTCCTTCATGCACGACGCAGCCGCCGTTTCCATCGGCATCGTCACCATGCTGCCCTTGATGCGCGCCGCCGGCATCGAGCCCCACTCGCGCAACGCCAAATTCATGCTCATATCCCTGGCTTTTGCTTGTTCCTGCGGTGGCATGGGCTCCTTGATCGGCGGAGGCCGTTGCATGGTGTCGGCTGCATTTCTCAAGGAGTTCACCGGCATCGAGATCACCTTCATGGACTGGATCAAGTACGCCATGCCCATGGCCTTGGTCACTGTGCCGGTCGCCGTTGTGATCTGCTTCTTTGTCTTCCGGCCGGACACCAAACTTGAGCTGCCGCGCCTGGATGAAAAACTTCCCCCCTGGTCCTTTGAGGAAATCATCACCGTGGCGATCATCGTTTTCGCCTTTACCGCATGGCTGACCAAAGGCATTCACGGCCTGGATTATTCGGTAACAGGCATGATCTGCGTGGCGGCCCTGGTCCTGGCCGGCATCCTGAAGTGGGACGACATTCACGAGCACCTGGAATGGGGCACCGCACTCTTTATTTTCGGCGGCGGCATCTCCCTGGGACTGGCCATGGGCTATTCGGGTGCAGCCGACTATTTCGCCAATCTTTTTTTCCCCCTGGTCAAGGGCGGCGGCTGGCTCCTGCTTTTTATCGGCGTAGCGGTCTTCGGCGCCCTGGTGACCAACGCCATGGCCAACGTGGCCGCGGCTGCCCTGATTCTGCCCATCGTCATTCCCATGGCCCAGCTGGAAGGGGTCAACCCGACCGTGCTGGCCCTGTGCCTGGGAACCGCCACCTCCTTTGCCATGCTGCTGGTCATCGGCTGTCCGCCCAATGCCATCGCCTACAGCTTCCGGCAATTCAAGGCTTCGGACATCACCAAGGCCGGATTGGTTGCCACCCCGGTTTTGATCACGATCCTGGTCGTTGTCGCCTTTGTATGGTGGAAAATCCTGGGATTGGTATAATAGCCCTGTGCAACGGCTAATGATGAATGGATGGCCTAACAGGGAGAACGTCACATGGACACCGAACAACTCAAAAAAATCAATCTGCTGCTGGTTGACGACGAAGACGACTTCCGCAACACGCTGATCAAGCG
>JBFFHG010000905.1:0-2354 GCA_041557055.1 Desulfosarcinaceae bacterium | reverse complement strand
TCGAACCGCAAACCATGTTTGCGGCGGAATATTGACTCTTGATGAAAAAGCCCGGGCAACGAAAAATTGACGCTTTCCACCCTTTTGTGCTCATCGGTTTTTCAGCACGGTTTAACAATAAAACAATAAATACAGTTTCCTCAAAGCTGTTTGGCAAGCCGGGAAAAGACGGTTGGTCTTCGCGAAAATACAGGCATGAAAAATGCAAGTTACGCCACTGAACTCAGCACCGAAGCCTTAAACCCGTAACTAAGATGCCAAGATTCTATGGAAATCGCTCAAACAACACATCCAATAGGCCTTTTTAAATTCTTTTCCAAGAATACGGATGTTTTGATGGGGGTTGCGGCCATGTGCATCCTCATGGTCATGATCATCCCCATTCCGGCAATTTTGCTCGATCTGTTTCTCTCTTTTAATATCACTTTTGCCGTTATCATCATGCTGGTCGGCATGTATGTGCTTAAACCGTTGGAATTTTCGGCCTTTCCGTCAATTTTATTACTGTCGACCCTTTTCCGGCTCTCCCTCAATATTGCATCCACCCGGTTGATTTTGTTGCACGGCAATGAAGGCACCCACGCCGCCGGAAGTGTCATCATGTCTTTCGGCAATTTCGTGGTCGGCGGCAACTATGCCGTCGGCCTCATCGTCTTCATCATTCTGGTGGTGGTTAATTTCGTGGTCATCACCAAAGGCGCCGGTCGTATTGCGGAGGTGGCGGCCCGTTTTACCCTCGATGCCATGCCTGGCAAACAAATGAGCATTGATGCGGATCTGAATGCAGGCATAATCGACGATGAGGAGGCCAGAAGCCGCCGTCAGCGGATATCACAGGAATCAGAGTATTACGGCGCCATGGACGGTGCCAATAAATTCGTGCGGGGCGATGCGATTGCCGGCATTATTATTACGGTGATCAATATTTTGGCCGGCTTCGGCATCGGGGTGTTTCAGAACGGGCTCTCTTTTTCAGAGGCCGCCCAAAACTACACCCTTTTGACCGTCGGCGATGGATTGGTCAGTCAGATTCCCGCTCTTATCATCTCCACTGCGGCGGGTATCGTGGTCACCCGCGCCGGTTCCGACAGCAACATGGGGCTTGAAATCGGCAGCCAGTTATTCATGCGTCCGCGGGTTATGGCTGTGGCCGCTTCCATTCTGTTTGTTTTCGGTTTGATTCCGGGACTGCCCACCATGCCTTTCCTGGTTCTGGCCGTGCTGACCGGAACCGTGGCCTTTCTGGTATTTCAAACCGACCGCCAAAGAACCGCCGAAAGCGGCGCTGAAACCGATGTAACAACCACTGATCAAGAGGACAGCGAAACAGAATCGTTTAAACCCCTTCCGCCCCTGGATATCTTGGGACTCGAAATAGGCTATGCGCTTATTCCGCTGGTTGATGTCCAGCAAAATGGAGAATTGCTCAGCAGGATCAAGTCCATTCGACGCCAGATTGCTCAAGAGATCGGCGTTGTGGTTCCCTCCATTCACATTCAGGACAATATGCAGCTTAAGCCGGGAGAGTACCGCATTTTGCTTAAGGGCAACGAAGTCGGCAGCGGGCATTTGATGAACAACCATTATCTGGCGATGAATCCCGGATTGGCGGATGAATCGGTTTCCGGTATTCCCACCACTGAGCCGACCTACGGTATTGATGCGTTATGGATAAAAGAGCAGGCCCGTGAAGATGCCCTTGCCAAGGGCTATACGGTGGTCGATCTGGCCACTGTCATGACCACTCACATCTCAGATGTCATCCGCCGGCACGCACACGAACTGATTGGACGACAGGAGGTTCAGCAGTTGCTCGACGCCCTCAAAGAGTCCCATCCCAAGGCCGTGGATGAGTTGGTTCCCAATCTTCTCTCACTGGGCGGTGTGGTAAAAATACTGCAAAACTTGCTCATAGAGCAAGTCCCCGTCAGAGATCTGCTGACCATCATAGAGGCCATGGCGGATTGGGCGCCGTCGGTCAAGCAAATCGATATGCTGACAGAATATGTCCGCCAGGCGCTTTCCCGCACCATCACCAAACAATACCTGACCCAGCAAAACGAACTGATGGTGGTGAACCTGAGCCACACCCTTGAACGGCGCATCTCCGAGGCGATCAAAAGATCGGACCATGGCGAATACCTTGCGATTGATCCTCAGGTCGCCCAAAAGGCCATGCAACGATTGGCTGAAATGCTTGAGAAATTCGGCCCGTTGAATCTCCAGCCGCTCGTTTTGTGTTCTTCCCATTTGCGTTTGCATCTTAAAAAACTGGTGGATCGGTTCATTCCCAATCTGGTCGTTCTTTCCTATGATGAGGTTATGCCGAACATTAAAATTCAATCTATTGGGGT
>JBFFHG010000904.1:0-2364 GCA_041557055.1 Desulfosarcinaceae bacterium | reverse complement strand
TTGCCCATGCCGAGAACGGCGGACAACGAGGAAAACATGACAAAAAAGTCAAGGCGCATATCCCGGGTTGCTTCATCCAGATAAATGGTTCCCTGAACCTTGGGGTTCAGAACCGCCCTGATTTCCGGCTCGCGTTTATCTGAAAAACGGGCTGCCTCAAAGACACCTGCCATGTGAAAAACCCCGTGAAGCGTTTGACAACTCATACGTATCCCCTCAAAAATACGCTTCACATCGTCGGGCGAAGAAAGGTCGCCTCGTATATACAGAACATTCCCACCCAGAGTTTCCAGCTCCTTGAGACGGGCTCTTTTCTTCTCATTGAGCGTGGAACGGCCGGTCAGAATCAGGTGGGCCTTCCATTTGTCGGCGAGCATTTTTGAGAATTGAAATCCCAGTCCGCCAAGGCCGCCGGTAATCAAATACACACCGCCGGCACGGAAGTCATATGCCGACGCCTGCTTGCCGGTTGTCGCGCTGATGCGCTGGCAACGTTTCACATGGCGCTTGCCGGAAATATAGCATGTTTCAACCGCCTCCCCGGCAAAAGCGTTGAGTTCTTGGAGAAGAACATCCGCCTTGAAATCGTCGGAATCCAATGTGGAAAACTCAACCACACGGAATCCGGTTTCCGGTTTTTCATGGGCCATACTTCGGGCCACGGCTCCCATCATTGCATGGACAGGCGACCCGCCGTTTCGTGTTTGCTGGTGAAAGTAAAGAATGTGAGATACATGTGTGGCCTCAGCCGCTGCCGCCTGCAGCAAATACAGAACCGAAAAAAAAGATTCTTCGCCTGTTGTCGCGGGCCACCCAAAAAGTATTCTTGCCGCCCCTGTCCGATTTTTAGTTAAGGCCTGCATCAATTTAAAATAGTCCTCTGACCGACAAGGATGAATGGCGCATTCGCCGGAATCAAAACAGCAAACATCGTATTTAGGCCGAATCACGACAAGATTACCGGTGTGCCTTTTGCGCAATTCCCGTATCAGCGGCTCGTTTTCACTGAAAAGCAGGATGGTTCCGGAAAAACAATCGCCGGTACCGGCCGGCGTTTGAGGATGCCAAATCCGCCTGTAATATTGTGGCTCCATTTCTTTTAAGGATTTTTTTGTTTCAAATTCAGTCTGCGGTCTGCTCACGGACTTTGCCATGGTTTCGACAGGCCAGTAAGGGCGACCATAAAATGGGTAGGACGGCAAGAAAATTCGCCGAAAACGTCTATCTCCCTTAAAAAACCGCCCCCAATCGACGTCATGCCCTTTGGTATAAAGCGTCGCCAAAACCCTGAGCTCTTTTTTAAACCCCTCTGTGTCCGTCGAAGTCATTGCGGAAAGTTCTTCCATTGTGAGGTCAAGAATTTTTTCATAAAGCAGACGATCATCGGGTTTTTCAGCCACAACACCGTAGCAGTATTCGCTTTCGCAAAGTTTTTCTGCGGGCCGTTTGAGCAGCTCTTTCAGGATCTTCAATGAGTCCGCAAAATACACACATCGATATTTCATGTGATCTCTTCCGACGGCCAAGGTGTAACTTGTTTCACCCGCCCGCCCTTTGAACTCGGGATTGTCCAAAAGGATCGACAGTTGCTGTTTGCGTCGATCAAGGGCGTCAGGGCTTTGGGCGGAAAAGACAAACGGGTAGCAGCTCATCTCAGAAATTTCCGATAAAGCCGGCGGTTTCGGAGATTCTTCCAGAAACACGTGGGCATTGGCGCCCCCGAATCCAAAAGAGCTGATACCGGCCCTTCGTGGGGAATCCTCGCCTCCTAAGGTTTTTAACCGCTGCCATTTTTGAGTTTCCCGCAACAGATAAAAAGGGCTTTGAACAAGATCCAAATAAGGGTTTACTTCTTTTAATTGAGGATTTCCCGGAATTTTGCCGTGCCTGAAGGCAAGCAGGATCTTGATCAGACCGGCGATCCCGGCCGCAGGTTCCAGATGGCCGATATTGGCTTTCACCGACCCCAGGCCACAAAAGGGCGCCTCCCAACGAGATTGACCGGTTAAGGTCTCAACGGCCCCTTTCAACCCTTCCAGCTCCACTGGATCCCCCAGCTCCGTGCCGGTGCCATGGGCCTCAATATACCCCAACGTTCGAATGTCCACCGATGATTGTTGCCATGCTTTTACCAGCAATCTGCTCTGGGCTTGCGCATTGGGTGCGGTTAAAGAATTGGCGCGCCCGCCGTGGTTCACGGCGCTTCCCCGTATAATTGCGCAAATCGGGTCCTGGTCGGCAACGGCCAGAGCCAGGGGTTTCAAAAGAACGGCTCCGACGCCTTCACCTTTTACGTATCCATTGGCGGATCGGTCAAAAGTTTTGCAGCGTCCCTCGGGACTGAGCATGCGCGCCTTGGACAGG
>JBFFHG010000903.1:0-2366 GCA_041557055.1 Desulfosarcinaceae bacterium | reverse complement strand
ATATCCAGCAAAACATTAATTCCGTTTCATCAAGGATGCCATTGTCCGGTCTTCCATTTCAACCGGGGGTCCAACACTTCCCGGAGCGTATCGCCAAACAGGTTGACGCTCAGCGCACACAAAAAAACAGCGACGCCCGGAAAGGTACTCATCCACCACTCGGAAAGGATGTAATCACGTCCCTGGGAAATCATCATCCCCCAGGAGGGCTCACCGGGCGCAACCCCCAGCCCCAAAAAACTCAATGCAGATTCTCTCAAAATGTTACGGGATGCGCGGACGGTGGCAATAACGATGATACTGGGCATCAGGTTGGGCAGCAAATGGTTGCATACGATTTTAAGGTTGTTAAAGCCCAGCACCCGTGCCGCCTCGATAAATGGCATTGATTTCAACCGAATGGTTTCAATGCGCACCACGCGGATAAAATAGGTCCATCCGCTCAGGCCCAGAATGACGATCAAATTGCCCAGACCGGTCCCCAGAACCGCTACCAGACTCATGGCCAGCAAGATAAAAGGAAAGCCCAATTTGACGTTGACCAGAAACGAAATGCATGCATCCGCCCGACCGCCGAAGTACCCTGCAAAAAGCCCCAAAGCGATGCCGATGATGCCCTGCATAACTGTGGCGCCCAATGCAATAAGAAGAGAAATCCGGGTGCCGTAAACAATCCGGCTCAAGATATCGCGTCCCAATTCATCGGTTCCCAACAGGTGCGCCCTGTCACTTCCGGCCAGCCACATGGGCGGTTTCAAGGTCCGGGAAATATCCTTTTCGCATGGATCATGCGGTGCAATAAAAGGGCTGCAAAACGACGCCAAAACGAATAAGCTCAATATCAGGCCGCCCAACACGCCGCTCTTGTGCCTCCGAAGCGCCCGGCAAACCTTCACGCTGCGGAGAGAAACGGTTCTTTGCATGTTTTCGATGGTATCCACCGCCATTATAAAGACCTTACACTCGAATCAATGATCATTGCGCACAAATCGCCCAACAGGTTCCCGATCACTGCCGCCACGCAACTCAGAACGACAACAGCCTGAACAACCGGATAGTCTCCCATATGGATGGAAGAAATTGCCAGATGACCGATACCGGGCCAGGCAAATACGTTTTCAATAATGGTGGCGCCGCTCAAAAGCATGCCCACCTGCAAACCCGTCACCGTAACCAGTGGAATGCAGGCGTTTTTGAAGGCATGTAGAAAAAGAACCCTGCGCTCTTTGAGCCCTTTTGCGCGGGCGGTGCGAATGTAATCCTGATCAAGTACTTCCAGCATGTTTGTCCTGACAAGGCGCAGATTAATCGGCAGCATTCCCGCACCAAGAGTGACAACCGGTAAAATGTAGTGTTTTATCCCCCCCATGCCGGATACAGGCAGCCATTTCAGCCAAACGCCGAAACAGACGATCAGCACGATGCCGAACCAGAAACTTGGAAGCGCTTGGCCGACAAGGGTAAAAAAGTTGACGATATTATCGAACAACGAATGGTGCCTTGCGGCCGAAATAACCCCGAAGATGACTGCCAGGACGTTGGCAAAAATCAAAGCCCCCAGGCTCAGGCTCACGGTTGCCGGGAGCTTTTCGGCAATTATCTGCAAAACCGGGCGCCGGGCGACAAAGGATTGCCCGAAATCACCCCGGAACACCAGCCTTTGAAGATAATCGGCATATTGTATCATCAGGGGCCGGTTCAACCCCATGGATTCTTTGAAAATCTCAATATCCGCCGGTTCGGACTCGGGCGGCAGCAACATCAGGGCCGGGTCGCTGTTCAGAAAAAGAAGAAAAAAGGAGATTGCCGAAACAACAAAACAAACTGCGAGGCCCTGACTGAACGCTTTGAATAAATACGATGTTTTCATGCGGTTGCCTTCCCCCGGCCGATCAATAACGTTTCATGGCGCCGATGTGGACCTCAAGGCTTCCAAAAGGCCGACCTCAGATCCAATTCATCGGTCGGCCTGACTTGCACGAAAAGGTTTTCGTGCGCCCCGTAAATGGCTTTCATCTGGAAAAGCGGCATCCAGTATGCCTTGTCAATAACACGTTGTTGAACTTTGGCGTACATTGATCGGCTCAGCTCCTGATCGAGCGTATAGCGCCCCTGATTAAGCCACTGCACGATCTGACCGTCCTGGGTATAGCATTTGGGATCTTCGGGCACGAACCAGGATGATAGTGCGGCGCCGGCATCCAGATTCGTTCCGGCCCAGACGTAATTGCCGATGCCTGTAACCTTGCCGGTGTTGCGCCGCTTGATCAACTGCCCCTTGTTGCCGCGATAATCCCTGATTGTCACCCGGATGCCGACTTTCGCCAGGTCATCTGCGGCGGCGGCGTTGAACAGATTCTGGATGT
>JBFFHG010000902.1:0-2366 GCA_041557055.1 Desulfosarcinaceae bacterium | reverse complement strand
GCCAAAACCGAGGCAGCCGAAAGTACACCCTTGGATATCGGCGACCAGGTTGGCCGATGCACAACGTTTTTCCCCTTTGTACTCCGTACGTCCCAGCCGGTCCTCCAACCGCGCGCCACAATGAATGATGGGCCTGAAGGGAAGCGCTGCTCCAACCTCGACGCCCATGATATCAGCAACCGCAGCTGCACACGACTCACCGCCAACCGGGCACTTGTTGACCGGCGCACCGTCGGCCACAACAGCCACCGCGTAATCACTGCACCCTAAAAAGCCGCAACCGCCGCAGTTGGCACCCGGCAACGCCTCAAGAACAGCCTCTACCCTGCTATCGACTTCAATGGCGAATTTCCTGTTCGCCCAACCCAGAACGTACGATACGACGAATGCCATTGCCAGCATGGTTCCCGCGGCAAGACCTATGGTCACTTCAATCATGGCAGCCTCAAACTCCTATCTTTATCCACTCCCAAAAAAAGTACACCGGCAATGGATAGCATCATTACATCAACTGATCACAACACGCTACACAGCTCCGGGAATCGAAGTTCACTTCCCAGCGCTTTGGTTCAATTGCGCCACAACCTCTTTTACTGCGTCCTGACGGAGAGATGAGGATTTCGACGTCTCCTTCTCCATCTGAACGGAAGGCTCATCGAAAGTCAGCGCCTTACGAAGTCCGGAGTTCACCCCCGTAAACCCCATAAAGGCAAACGCCAGAATACCACCGATCACCAGCGTGATGGCAGCCCCTCTGAAAGGTTTGGGGATATCGCACAGGTCGAGTTCTTCCCGAATGCCGGCCATGATAACGATGGCGATGGTAAATCCCAGACCACCGAAGAATGCCAATGAGAGCGCGCGCCCCAGGTCCCAGGCGTCAGCGGGATTTTCGACACCGCTCAAATGGCTCATGATGGTCAGACAGGCGAACAAAATGGCGCAGTTGGTGGTAATCAACGGAAGAAACACGCCAAACGACTTATAGAGAGATGGAAAAAATTTTCGAACGTACATCTCGACAAATTGCACGGACGACGAGATGACGAAGATGTAAATAATATAGCTGAGTATGGTCAAATCGATCTGTTGGGCAGCTTCCGCCGACATGAAAAAGCTTGCTATGTATGACGATATCGGCGCACCCGGAATCAGGATCAGACTCGTAATGGTCCAACTGACAAAGGCGGCAATGCTCATGACGAATGTCACGGCGCACCCCATGCCGAATGCCATGTCGACGTTGCGGGAGACTCCGATGAACGGGCATATACCGACGAAGTAATAGAAGATAAAGTTATTGATCAGCGCAGCGCCGATGGCGATCAACATAATATCAATTAAGTAACCCATAGCGTGTTTCCGTTTCTTCTCTTTGCTTTACGCACCCGATTAACCGGCACCGTTTTGTTTTACACCTCGATTTGAATACCAGTTGACAGCACCAAGGAGCAGCCCCAGAGTGATAAAGGCGCCCGGCGGCAGGACCATGACGGCCCAGTCGGGCCAGGCTTCCGGCATCACCCGAAAACCAAAGAACATCCCGGTCCCCAGGATCTCTCTCACACCGGCGATGCTGGCCAGTGCAATTCCGTACCCAAGCGATTGTCCCAAGGCGTCCGACATTGCCGTGAACACGGACTGTTTTGAAGCGCACACCTCGCAACGGCAAATGATCAGGCAGTTGACGATGATCAGCGGGATGTAAGGCCCGAGCGTCTTGCTCATCTGATAGAGATAAGCTGCAAGCAAACGGTCCGCGATGGTAACGAAGGTGGCGATGGTCAATGTGAAGATGACGATCCTCAGGTGCGGCTTCAGCAGGTTCCGGATCAAACTGGTCACTGTGTTGGCACACAGCAGTACAAAGGTGACCGCACCGGCCATGGTAATGGCCGCCTGCATGCTGTTGGTAACGGCCAGCGCCGGGCAGAGGCCTAACAGTTGGCGGTATACCGGATTCTCCGGTAAAATACCTTGAATGAATCGCTCTAATGCAGTTGGTTGATCAGCCACAGCTCTATTCCTTCTTTGCTCGATCGGCCTTGGAAAGCGGTTGCTTCAGGTCGGTAATGGTATTGTTGATGATGGAGACCACACTGTCCGATGAGATGGTGGCCCCGGTCACGGCATCGATTTCATTGACGCCCGACGCACCGCCCTTGACAACCTTGAGTCGGTTCCGTGTCGATCTACGGGCAAACTGATTTCGCCATTTCGGTTCGACAATTTTATTACCCAGACCGGGGGTCTCTTTCTGATCGAGAATAAAGAGGCCGGTAATGGTTTCGATGGACGGATCCAACCCGAGCAACAGTTCGATGCGATCCGCATACCCTTGCCCGGAGACCTTGGTCACCCATCCG
>JBFFHG010000901.1:0-2367 GCA_041557055.1 Desulfosarcinaceae bacterium | reverse complement strand
GGCGAGGGTGTGAGATGGGCCTTTCAGAAAAGGCCCAAGTTGGAAAAAAACTTGATATTAAGAGGTTAAAAGCCTTCCTCCGATACCCGCACGGGCTTTGAGAAGGACAAAAGATTTATTTTTCAAGGCGTGAGAGGTCTGCAAAAGCAGCCTTGACAGACATCTCATTCTCAAGCCGGAACGATCTGAGTGCCGGCCGTACCGTTAACCCCTTCGACAATCTTGGTTATTGATGTAATGACCGCGCGTTTGCCGGTTTTTTCAACAAACAGGGTGGATGCTTCGACCTTGGGCCTCATGGAACCTTTGCCCGTGGCTTCATTATCAAGAAACTGCCGGGTCTCGGTTGTATTCATCCGTGGGATCAGATGTTGTTCCGGTGTGCCGAAATCCGCCATGACCCCTTCGATATCGGTGGCGATAACCATCAGTTCGATACCCACTTCCTGCGCCAGCAGTGAACTGGCCAAATCCTTGTCAATGACGGCGTCAACGCCGTTAAAGGCCCTGCCGTTGCGGATGACCGGAATACCGCCGCCGCCGCAGCACACGACAATGAAATTCATGCGCAATAAATGTTCGATCTCTCTTTTTTCGATGATGGTTTGCGGTCTGGGAGAAGCAACCACACGCCGACAGCCCTTTGACGTTTCCATGGTGGGATAGTCAAGGGCTTGGGCTTGCTCCTTTGTATAACCCGGACCGATGGGTTTGGTGGGATTCTGAAAAGAGGGATCATTTTCATCAACCACGACATAAGTGATTAGCGAAATCAAGGGCCGAAAATCGATTCCTTCGTCCATAAGGGCCTTGTCAAGAGTGGATTCGATCATATACCCGATCTGACCTTGGGTCTGGGCCACGAGTATCTCCAAAGGCATCTTGGGAACATCGTCACACGCCTCCTGTTGCAGCAGCAGATTGCCCACCTGGGGTCCGTTGCCGTGGGTAATAATGATATTGTAGTCTTTTGAAAGCCGGGCGATCTGGCTGATGGGTATCTTGAGATTTTCGAATTGTTCCCGGCTGGTTCCCGTTTGCCCTTTTTTGATAAGTGCATTGCCGCCAAGTGCGATGAGCAGAGTGGGTTTGCCACCATTGGCTACGGTCGTTGAGTTCATTTGTCTTTGTCCTTAAACGGTTTGGGGAGGACGCCGTTCCTAAGGACTCGCGCAAAAAACAGCGTCACATGCAATGCATCCCGGATTGGGGCTCTACCTGTCCAATCTTGGCTGCACCCGGATTTGGCTTCGGCCAAGAACAGCCCGCTCTTGCTGCGCTGTTGCAGTCTTGGATCGAACCAAACCAACCCGGTTCCGGGCACCTGACACGTGACGTTGTTTTTGCACGAGCCTCAAAGGCAATATCGGCACTCTTTTTTGAGGTGCCGGCTTCCCGGCGGGCGGATAGCCATTACAGGCAACACCATCCTATCCGCCTGCCGGGTCAACCGGATTCATGTTCGGCTGGGCAACCCGGCGACTGCCGGCGCCTCGCCGTACCGGGTACTCTTTACAGATTGAGCTTTTCTTTGACCAATCGGCTGAGCGTGGGCTCGCTGTTGTCTTTGTATTCGTAACGCACCCGCAGGGTCGGCTTGTCGATCGTCACCAAACGGGTCAGATCCACAGGAGTGGCCACCACCACCATATCACAATCGCAGGCATTAATGGTGTCTTCAAGGTCTTTGACTTGCCGTGCGCTATACCCCATGGCCGGCAGCACTTTGCCGATTTCCGGATATTTTTCAAAGGTGTCAGCAAGTGTTCCGACCAGATAAGGCCGGGGATCAACAATCTCAGCCGCGCCGTAAAGTTTGGCAGCGATAACACCGGCGCCAAATTTCATTTCGCCATGGGTCAGGGTGGGGCCGTCCTCAACTATTAACACCCGTTTACCTTTCATGGTCTCGCCCTCCTCCGCAGTGACCTCCGAGTCAGCCAACACGATCGCGGCATCCGGATTGTGCTTGCGGATGGTCTCTTCCAATGCCTTTACGTCTTTCGGATCGGCGCTGTCCACTTTATTGATGATGGCGATATCAGCCATCAGCAAATTGGTCTCCCCAGGATGGTATGTGGTTTCATGACCCAAACGGTGCGGATCGAAAACCACGATTTGAAGATCGGATTTATAAAAAGGCGTATCATTATTGCCGCCGTCCCAAACGATAATGTCGGCTTCCTGTTCAGCCTGGCGCAGAATTTTTTCATAGTCGATACCAGCGTAGATCACAGCCCCCATGCGCACGACCGGTTCATACTCTTCGCGCTCTTCAATGGTGCACTTGTGTTTTTTAAAATCCTCATAGGTGGAAAAACGCTGCACCTCCTGGGTTCGCAGATCTCCGTAGGGCATCGGATGCCT
>JBFFHG010000900.1:0-2379 GCA_041557055.1 Desulfosarcinaceae bacterium | reverse complement strand
GTTTTTGTGTTCATTGAAAGTGGTTTCAAAATCTCCCCGGGCCCGGTCTCTGTGTTGGGGCACGGTTTCCAATCCTCAAAATAAAAATTCTATTCCTGCAGTTAAAACCTTGTCCCGCTTTGACTTTAAACCCGATTAAAGGTTTTGAAACCACTTCCGAGCCTTTAGGGTCAATTGATATCATCCAGATATTGACTGCATGTTGGGAAATTGCAGTGTTTGAAAAATGTTATGAAATTTTTAAGGCGAGCATGGGTTTGGGTCAAATTCAGGTAATGGCGCCAGCCGGAAAAGCCCTTCGCCTCTTTTACCCGTGGTTGACCGGGGTCCATTTCCCATGGGTGCATATAGAACATGTAAGCGCCTGTTTTTTTCAGAATACGTTGCACGCCTGTTTTAAAAATTGGCAAGGGTAAGAATCTGAAATACCCGCCGCCGCCCCATGGTATTATTTGGTGTCCAATGGTCAGGTTACTTATTGGCAGTTCAGCAAAATCTTTCCCAATTCTGATCGCAGCCCCTGTTTTGCTTTTTCCATTTATTGTAATAACCCCGTAGCGGCCGTGTTTGCTGAAGTTGTTGTAGCTGGAATCGTAGCGATAGCCGCTGGTTTTCACCATATCCAGAACGGCGTCACTTATTGAAAAGCTGGGGGCGCGATAGCCGTTGACTTCATTTCCGATTATATCTTCGATAGTCTTTTTGCTGCGCACCAAATCCTCTTTTAACGCAATTTGGTCAATTTTCTGGCACATTAAATGGTTGTGACCATGGGAGGCAACCTCGTGGCCTCTGCTTTGAATTTCGCTGACGAGCTTGGGCAGCCGTTCGGCGATCCATCCCAAAATGAAGAAGGTGGCCTTCGGGGTTTGCCTGTTCTTCAAGGGTGTTTTTAGTTTTATTGAATCTAGGATGTCGAGAAGATTATGGGTGTTCCGCTCTACTCGAAGCTCCTGTTGGTTCCATGTTTTTGGCGGAAACCATGGACGAAGATTTTCGACCTGGAACCAGTCTTCAACATCGATTGTTAAAAGAATGGTGGGCCGTTGGCTTGTCGGGGATATCGGGTTCATTTCACTTGTTGGGCTTACTTTTTTCCAAATTTTATGGATCGATTTGATTGTTTTGGAATTTAGACGCAAATTCCATGCATTTTTCCCGATCGATTTTACCGTTGGCATTTTTTGGAAGCGCGCGCATGGTTATAATATCCGCCGGGGATTTGTGATTTGGTAGGCCCGTTGCGCACTTTTCCATTAGGGTTTTGGAATCCAGGGGCTCCTCTTTGGGAACTACCAATGCCATCAGTTTGGCTCCCATTATTTTGTCGGGCAGCCCGATAACCGCAGCTTCAACGAGTTGCTCGGTGGCCATTAAAAAATCTTCGATTTCGATGGGGTTTATTCTGTGCCCACCTACTTTTAAGAGCCCGTCTTTACGTCGTTTGATATATAAAAAACCATTAGCGTCACGATAACCGATATCACCGGTGTGGTATCCCTGGCTGTCTATAACGCGGGCTGAATCGTGAGGGTCTTTCCAGTAACCGAGCATGATGTTGGGGCCGGAGGCGACCAGCTCGCCTTCTTCACCATCGGCGACTTCTTTTGAATTTTCGTCTAAAAGGCGGATCGATACATCCTGTATGGGTTTGCCGATGGATTCGATGTTAGACTCAAAATACATTGGATCCAAGTAAGTTAGCCGCGCTGCGGCTTCAGTGGCGCCGTACATGATCACGATCCGGGTATGCTCAGGAATCGTTTTTCGCAGGGCAAGCTTTAAGGATTTCGCCATATGTCCGCCGGCCTGGCTGCAATAGCGCAAGTGCAAAAGTTTTTCCCGGCAGATCGCCAAAGGCGACCGATTCAACAAGTAAGCATATGTGGATGGCACGCCGGAAAAACTGGTCACTTTCTCCTCGATCATCTGATTGACCACATCCGCCGGATATATAAACCGGTTGTTTAAAATCACTGTGCCACCGGCTGCCATATGGGTGTTAAGCAACGATTTGCCCATGACATAAAAAAAAGGCAGCACCACCATTTGAATGTCATTATGGGTGATGGCCAAGTAGCGGCAGATGGCGTTTGTATTGGAAACAATATTTTTATGGCTCAGCATCACCCCCTTGGGTTGTCCGGTTGATCCGGAAGTGTAGATGATCCCGGCAAGGTCGTCTTCGTTCAAGTCGCTCTTCTGAGAAGGTGTAATTTGACCTGAAACGGTTTCTTCAAAAGTAAGTATCTTGAATGATGTTGAGTGCCATTGTTGTTTTGGGTTTTTGATGATCAGCAGCTTCAGGGGGGTATTGGATAGAGAAACGGCTTTCAGAAGCCGCTCAGACTTGAAACTGGTGATGATACCGGACGGCTC
>JBFFHG010000899.1:0-2383 GCA_041557055.1 Desulfosarcinaceae bacterium | reverse complement strand
TTGATCCTGATGAAGCAACCGATATGACGCTCTATACCTGGTCCTTCACCCTGGATGCGCCGATTGATCAGGACGCCATCGACGGTGCCGCCGCCGCCGAATCCGGTTACTGGAGCCAGACCACCGAAAAGACCTTTGATTTCAGCGCTGCAACCATGATGCTCTCCGATGCCGATGGCGATGATGTAACCTTGGGCGCCGGTCTCAATCTGGAAGGCACCAACTACCTATGGGGTTACCATATCAGCCCCCTGAGCACCACCCGGTATGACGAAACCAACCATTGGCAAGCCCATGAAGCCGATACATATTATTCGTGGAACACCGGCACCGACAGTTGGAACCAATATGTCACCCTGGTCGATGCAAATGGAAACTTTGTGGGCTTCGATGCCCCCATCTCCTTTGCCTACACGCACAGCACCGCCAATGACGTCAACGCCGACAGCACATTCGACGGGAAAACCTTCCGGCTGGAGTATGATGGTTTTTCCGTGAATATTCCCTGGGAATTTGACGAGGACAGCAGTGAATGGCAACCGTTGATCAACATCAAGGACGGAACCCTCATGGGGCCCGACGGCAGCGATTATGTGATCAAGGGTGCCGAGGAGTCCCTGATCATGACCGCTGTTGATGGCGCCGGTATCACTTTCACCAGTGAAACCAGCATTGGTGAGCCGACCCTGGCCTACGACGCCACCAAGACCGCTTTGGTGGGGGATCTGCCCACCACGGCCGAGTTGAAAGTAATCAAGGGCGAACTGGTGGAATAAACGCTCATCACGAAAAATCCGACAACATCCAAAAGGGGCCCTTTGCGGGCCCCTTTTGCTTTTTGGATTTACCCCCCACCCCCCAACCGAAACAAAAGACTTGACGGGCAATCGCCCGCTCTGTATCTCAAACCATTTGAGATGTTGGAGCCGGATTGGAATGACATTAGACACTTCATTGGATGATCGCCCCCTGCGCATCGCCCTGCTCAGTTATCGCAGCCATCCCTATTGCGGCGGCCAGGGCGTCTATGTGCGCAATCTTTCCCACGCCCTGTGCAAGCTGGGCCATGAGGTAACCGTCATATCCGGCCCGCCCTATCCCCAACTGGACAACGGGGCCCGTTTGCACCGGTTGCCGAGCCTGGATTTGTACAACCCTGAAAATCTGTTTCGGTTGCCGTCGTTACGCGAGCTTTGCAATCCTGTCAATTTTTTGGAATGGGCGGGGGTTTCCACCATGGGGTTTCCCGAGCCGTTCACTTTCGGCCTGAGAGCCAAACGGCATATTCGATCACTGGGCAATGATTTTGACATCCTGCACGACAACCAGAGCCTTTCCTACGGTATCTGGGCCCTGGCCCGCAGGACACCCACCGTGGCCACCATTCATCACGCCATCACCGTGGACCGCCGCCTGGCGGTTCGGGCCGAATCATCTCCGTGGCAAAAGGCCAAACAACTGCGCTGGTATTCGTTCATCCAAATGCAGAAACGGGTGGCCCCCACCCTTAAACGGATCATTACGGTCTCCCGGTGCGCGCAAAATGACATTGTTAAAGAGTTCGGCCTGCAACCCGCCAGATTTACAGTGGTTCCCAACGGTATCGATACGAATCTGTTTTTCCCGCTGACCGGTGTGCAACGTCAACCCTACCGGTTGATCGTGACCACCAGCGCCGACACACCGTTAAAGGGGCTGCAACACCTCCTGCGGGCGATGGCTTTGCTGGCGCCCGGCTATCCGCAACTGCGTCTGGTGGTGGTGGGCCAACCTAAAAAAAAGAGCCCCATCCTGACGCTGATCAATGATTTGGGCATTGCATCACGGATTCAATTCACCGGCGCCATCAGCAATGAAGCGTTTGTCCGCCAATACGCCCGTGCCTGGGCAGCGGTGGTGCCCTCTGTGTATGAAGGATTCGGTCTTCCGGCAGGTGAGGCCATGGCTTGCGGCGTTCCGGTGATCAGCACCACCGGCGGGGCGCTGCCCGAGGTTGTGGGCGATGCCGGGATACTGGTCCCTCCGGCCGCCCCCCATGCACTGGCCCGGGCCATCGAGACCCTGTGCAACCAGCCTCAATTGGCCGCCAGGTTAGGCTGCAACGGCTATCACCGGGTCATGACCCATTTTACCTGGGAGGCCGCCGCTCGCAAAACCGCGGCGGTCTACCGGCAGGTCATAGATGATTACCGTTGATTTTCAATGCCTGGCCCTGGAGGCGCCCGGCCGTATCCTTGACATCGGCTGCGGGTCCGGCCGCCATACGGCGGCGGCCCATGATTTGGAAAAAGGGTTGGTTGTGGGCGCCGATCCCAATTTTGACGATCTGCTCAAGGCCCGTTCACGCCTTGACCTGCATGCCCGGTGGCACCCGCAGAAAAAG
>JBFFHG010000898.1:0-2385 GCA_041557055.1 Desulfosarcinaceae bacterium | reverse complement strand
GTGCTATTGGAAGCAGTGGCGCTATGCCCGCACGAAAGTGAGAAATCTTGTCAAGCTTGGTACTTTCAAGAGTACCGCCATCTTAACGGCAATCAGTCGCAAAGGCCCGTGGCGGTTATCTCGACCCCGGGCAACCCATACCGGCATGACCAATCAATGGCTAAAGGATCAAGGGCTTCCATCTGTCAAAGAGCTGTGGGTGAACATTCATTACCCGGCTACGGCCCGGTAGGTTTGGTGAAACGCCCAGTGCGGACCCGCATGCTGGGTGTTGTGGGGCCGGGGGAGAGAAACCCCCCGGCTACCCGATTTGGCCCAAACATTCAGTCAAAAAAGGCGCATGCCTATCTGTCAGTTTTCACCGAATAGATACTCCTCTGTAAAGACGGGATCGATCTTCTGGTAAAACTCCAGCCACACCAAAAATTTTCCCCGCACTCGCGGGTATTGGTTCATGATCTTTTTGAACTTTTGCGGATAGGTGAAGATCATTTCAGAATATTCGTTGAAGTCGTTTTCGAAGTTGGTGAGGCCGTAATTCGTTACAATACCCTTTTCATAACAATCATAATCGGAAATGGCATTACAGACCTTTTTTAGAGTATTCCAGTCATTATATATATCATCAAAATATTTGAAGCCCCTTGGATTATGAGCTTCCCATGGATTGATGAAAAAAGTGTGGCGTTTTAGAAACAGGGAGCTTAGCTCATGATGAATGGTACTCATGGCTTGATCATCCTTTTGTATGCCATTGTCAACTAAATAGATAATACGTCTGAAAGGATCGTATGTCCCAGCGGCTTTAAGCCCATCTGCATCAATCTCTCGCACAAAGTAGATAGCATTGAGATATTTCTTTATGACCGCAACCGGATACTTTTCAAACGCCTTTTGCAAAAGAGCAGGATAGCGCAGGAGTGCCCGGTGGCGGATGGGCCTGACCTTGCTGTATCGTGGAGGCCCTGCCGGGATAGGTGGATTTTCCAAAGGCGAGAAAAAGTCCTCGCCGATCTCGTAGACGATCCTGATCCCATACCTTGAGGTGATAGGTTCGAATAATGCATCAATCTCTTCTTTGGCATAGGTCCTGTTGTAGTACCATGAAAACAATTGCTGGGCTATCATGACAACAATTAGGATTGGAAATGATATGTAAAAAAACCTTTGCATATCAAGCCCCTATATCGCGGCGATCAATCGTGTGAGTAAAAGGTGTCATAGATGTGGTCTGATTGATTACAGCCCCGCGGCTATAGAACCACAGGGCCGTTCCGACAAGAATTAGTGCAATGGTTGCGATAATTCCACCGTTTTCATCAATCGCTTGGCCCCAGTCTACCGAGTTGGTTGGCTCATTAAAGGCAGGCTCATTTCCTCTTACAGGAGCCTTAACCGGCTCAGGCCCGCCCTTGGGCCTTTGATGGCAAAGCACATCGACCTTGAACTCGATATGGGCGTCTTGATTTTAACTTTGCCCGACTCCAACACCATCTCCGGTTTGGCTGTCAGGGTGACCAGTGATAGAGCGTGCAACGACTTAATCAGCGGACCGGTCCCCTGGGTCCGGTGAATTTATTGATTGGCCCAAACATTCAGTCAAAAAAGGCGCATTCATATCTGTCATCTGTTTTTTTCAATCTCAATGCAAATTGAATACCTCCTTCTTCAGCTTTTACCGAACAAATACTCTTCCGTAAAGACGGGATCGATCTTCTGGTAAAACTCCAGCCACACTTTAAACTTTCCCCGCACCCGTGGGTATTGGTTCATGATCTTTCTGAACTTTTCGGGATAGGTGAAGATCATGGCGGAATATTCGTTGAGGTCGTTTTCAAAACTGGTTAGACCGTAATTCGATACCATACCTTTTTTATAGTAATCTTTGACAACTTCACGGTTCTTTTTCATTGTGGCGTAATTATCATATATATCTTCATAATATTTAAAATCTTTTGGATTATGATCAGTCCATGGATCAACCCAAAAAGAATGACTTTTCAACAACAGAGAGCTGAATTCATGATGGAAGGTGCCCATAGCTTGATCATCGGTTTTTGTGCCATCATCTATCAAATAGATAATCCGCCTGAACGGATCATATGTCCCCCAGTAGCTTGAATAAACATCATCTTCTATCTCTCCAGCAAACTGGATGACTTTCAGATAATTCTTGATCACATCCACGGGATACTTATCAAATGAAGTCTGTAAAAAATCAGCATAGCGTTTCAGCACCCGGTGCCTTATGGGAGTTACTCTGCTGTTTCTTGCCGGCCCTGCCGGAATGGGCGGATTTTCCAGAGGCGAAAAAAAATCATCACCTATCTCATAAGCGATCTTGATTCCGTATTTGGAGGTGATGGGCTCAAAAAGAGCGTCAAT
>JBFFHG010000897.1:0-2388 GCA_041557055.1 Desulfosarcinaceae bacterium | reverse complement strand
TGGGCGTTGATGATTTGCAGAATACCCAGAAGCTGAGAACTGCTGTTGTGCAGCGGGATGGCCAGAACCGACCGGGTTTTATAACCTACGGTTTCATCAAATTTCTTGCTGAAACTGTATGGCAGGGTCACCTCCAGTCTGTAAACATCGTCTATGTTCAAAGCCTTGCCGGTGGCCGCCACGTAACCGGCAATGCTTTTTTCATCAATGGGGACCCGGAAGGTGGAATAAATGAGTTTTTCACCTTCGGCCAGTTTTTTTTGAAGGGTGTCGTTCTGAGTGTAAGTGAAATGAAGCCACGCCCCTTCCCGGATATATACCGAACCGGCATCGGCATTGGAAAACTGGCGCGCCCGGAGCAATACGCGCTCCATGAGAATATCCAGGTCGTTGATCCGGCTCAACTCAATACCCAGATGGGTCATGCTATCCAGTTTCTCTTGTTCACTCAACATTGCGCGTCCTTCGTGACTGAAGCGAAGCATATCCCCCTGTTTGCCGCCGATTTTTTTTGAACGGCGCCAAAAATGCTTCAAACTTCTGCAGCGCAGATTATCCGGCCACTGGCCGAGCGTCAAGTCCCAAAGCCGTCAGGCGGAAATTTCCGGTACGGCAAATGCGGGTCGGGGGGCATTTCATGATGGAATCGCCGGCTGCTAACCGGAATTGTGATCGAACGTATCAGGCAGATGCAAGGTGAAAACACTACCCTGGCCTTGGGTGCTCTGCACCGTGACCTGACCGCCATGGGCCTGGACAATATGCTTGACGATGGCCAGGCCCAGGCCCGTACCGCCCATATTGCGGCTGCGGGCTTTATCCACCCGGTAGAAACGTTCGAACACGCGGGGCAGGTGTTTGGCGGGAATTCCCATTCCCTCGTCACGGACATGGATACAAATTTCCGCCTCGGTCCGGCACGCCTTGACATGGACAAGGCTATTCGGAAAGCTGTATTTAATGGCGTTGTCAAGCAAATTAACCACGGCCTGCTCCATGAGTTCGGCATCCATGTCAACGGCCAGCCCCTCTGGGCAGGTTACACCGATGGTGATCCCTTTCTCATCGGCTTTGCTTTGGCAAATCGCGACCGCCGTACGAATCACCTCCGCTGGCGCACCGCTTTCCAACCTCAACCGGGTGGTCTCCTGATCCTTCTCCAGACGGGACAAATGTAATAAATCTTCAATAATGGCGGTCAACCGATGAACATGTTTTTGAATAATGCCTAAAAACCGGTCCGCCTCCGCAGGATCGCTCACCGATCCATGCTGCAGGGTCTCCACAAACCCTTGAATGGCGGTCAGGGGCGTCTTGATTTCGTGACTCACATTGGCGGCAAAATCACTGCGCATGTTCTCCAGGCGACGCAACTGGGTGACATCGTTGATCACCAGCAAAGCCCCGATGGCATCCGCACGGGCATCCCGCAACAGTGTGCAATGGGTGCTGAGAATCTGCTCGCCGTTTTGATACAGGGTGATATCCCCTTCGGTATTGCGCCCGTCGGACAGGGTGGTGCGCACCATGTGGTGCAGATCCCGGTTGCGCATCACCTCCTGAACGCTGCGCCCCCGCAAGGCGTCCGGGGGCCGATTGAGCAGCCGTGCGGCGGCTTCGTTGATATCCATGATGCGCTCGTCGGGGTCCAGGGCGATCACCCCCTCCACCATGCTGGATAGAACCGCCTGGGATTCATTGCGCTGACGGACGACGGCCTGAATACGACGCTCCAATTCAAGGGCCATCTGATTCATGGCCTCGGCCAGCCCGGCCAGCTCCAAAGTCGCCGGCGGATGCAGCCGGTGGGAAAGATCGCCCTGGGCATAACGCGCCGCCCCCTGGCGCATAATCTCAAGGGGACGGGTGATGCGGCGGGAAATGGCCAGGCAGACAAGGGAGGCCAGCACAGCGATAATAACCCCGCCGATCGCGATTTGAATCTGCAAGGTCCGCAGTTGCCGATCAATGGCATCGGTGGCTATGGAAATCCGGGCAACCCCTTTGATCACGCCGTTATCCTCAATGGGCGCGGCGACGTACAGCATACGTTGCCGCAATGTGCCGCTGAACCTGACAGCCGAACCTTCGGCCCCCTTCAAGGCCTGCCGGATTTCAGGCCGGTCGCCGTGGTTTTCCATCTCGTCTGGCCGCGCTTCCGAGTCTCCCACCACCTTGCCGTTGGGCAAAATGACCGTAAACCGGGTGGGCACCTTGATACCGACCTCTTTACAGCGTCGATCCAGCGCTTCCGGCCGCAACGGTTCCAGCAGAGGCAAAAACAGATCCGTAAGCAGGCGGGCCTGATTGAGAATATCCTGGCGAATCTGGGACATATGAAAGGCGCTCATGGACCGCCCCGCATACCATCCAGTGGCCACCAGGGTG
>JBFFHG010000896.1:0-2389 GCA_041557055.1 Desulfosarcinaceae bacterium | reverse complement strand
CACAACAGTTCCGACTGTCTCATAATCAAAAGCTCCCGGGCCTTCACGCACTCATTCTGCGATGCGCTGCAGGTCAAATTCGCCGGCCGGATTTTAAAGCCGGCAAACACTTTTCGCGTATTTCCGGATGATCGTTGATGCTGAGAATGAAATGGAATTTGAGGCCAGCGAGAGTGTCAGCCGGTTATGGAAAGTCGGATAGCTCGAGATTGTAATTGCAATATGGGGCCATGGAATGGGGCGGGTCAAGAAAAAACATTGATAAGACCTTTTTCCATACCTGGTTACAGTCCCTGGACGTGTTTTAAACTAAAAATTTCAACAGAGCGAATTGGTGCGCCGCACAAAGTTGTATGGGAAGGCCGACTTGACGGAATACCATTAATAGACCATATAAAATATCAAATAAAGGCCAATATCATGAAACCTGAAGTTTCCTATAATAGGTTACGCAGCCATGCACAGCATTACTACCACAAGCGAATTTACGACAGATTTGCGCGTCACCGGGAAAAGTCTACAAATATTAAAAAAATGGGAAACTTCAGTTAGAAAGCAAAAGAATACAATATTTTTTCAAGGGCGAAATTTTATGGGAATCAATTTAGATAAAAACGCGCAATAGGATTTGAAATGTTGCCAACCTCTATATGCCCCGGCTTTACAATTCTGAATGGGTATGGCATCATATGATTTTTCGCATGGAAATTATTGAAATTTTAAATCTGTCTGAGGTCTGCAATGGCTGTCGAAAACGATATTGTTCTCATCCATCTTGAGGGAAGCCCCCTGGCTTTTGCCCGTATCGAGTCCATCGATCCGGATATCAAACGGGGATGGTTCCAGGTGAAATTCTTGTTGCTCCAGATTCCTTTGCAAGTGGTGACCTGGATCCTGCGCGACGCCTATATCAATGGTGAAGTCTATACCATGGGCGGAAAAGAGATGCGCATCGAAAAAATTGTCTGCCCTGAAGATCCTGAATCGATCCCCGAAAAAATCCCACCCCAAAATAACGACAGCGTCACGCCCAAACCAAAGGGCAATGTCATCTCGTTGGCCGAGCTGAAAAGAAAATGAATCACCGGAAACATGCAAATGCGTCAAATCGTTATCTCGGCCTCGCGTCGAACCGACATTCCCGCTTTTTACATGCCGTGGTTCATGAGCGGTATCGATACAGGCCATTTTGAGGTTGTCAACCCTTACAACCGCCAAATCACCCGTGTATCAGCCGATCCCGATCAGGTCCACACCATTGTCTTCTGGTCAAAAAATTTCAGGCCTTTTTTAGAGCAGGGGTATGGGCAGATACTTGCGCGGCAGGGCTATCATCTTTTTTTTAATTTCACCATCAACTCCGGCCATGGCGCCCTGGAACCGATGGTGCCGCCCCTGGAGGATCGCCTGGACCAACTGGCAGGGTTGGTGCAAGCCTTCGGGGCCGATGCCGTCCAGTGGCGTTTCGACCCCATTTGCTTCTTCAGGGAAAAATCCGGTCGCCTGGGCGATAACCTGGATCAGTTTGAAACAATTGCCAAACGGGTGGCCCGGCAGAGGGTTCAAATATGCATCACCAGTTTTGTGGATCTCTACCGCAAAGTCATACAGAGGGTAAAAGGCAACAATGATCTGGAACTGATCGATCCGCCCATGGCGCACAAAATTGCAACCATTGAAAGGCTTGCCAATTGTCTGACGGATCTGAATATCGATCTGCGGTTATGTTGTGAAAAAGATCTCCTGGCCGCTTTGCCCAGCGGACTTCCCATCGGCGCCTCGGCCTGTATTCCCAATGACCGCCTGGTTGCACTGTACGGCCCCGGTATCTCTCTGGCCAGGGACAACGGGCAACGCAAGGCCTCCGGCTGCACCTGCGGCGTATCCAGGGATATCGGCAGCTACAGCCTGCACCCCTGCCGCCACAACTGCCTTTTTTGCTATGCCAACCCGGCCTCCGACGCCAAAGCAGGATAATCGCAAGGCAAACAACGATGAAGATTGGCTCAATAGAACTTAGAACGCCCACTGTTTTTGCCCCCCTGGCCGGTATTACCAATTTGCCGTTGCGGCTGCTGGCCAAGGAGGCTGGCTGCGGTTTGGTCTGTTCCGAAATGGTCAGCGCCTGCGGGCTGGCCTACGGGTCTGCCAAAACAGTGGATCTGCTATTCAGCATACCCCGTGAAAAGCCTTTATCCGTGCAAATTTTCGGCAGCGATGCCGCCGTCATGGCCGATGCGGCCCGCAAGGTTGAAGCTTCCGGCGCCGATATTGTGGATATCAACTTTGGCTGTTCCGTGCGCAAGATTCTTAAAAGCGGGTCCGGATCAGCGCTGATGCGGGAACCGCGCAAGGCCGAGGCGCTTTTAATGGCGGTTCGAACCGCCAT
>JBFFHG010000895.1:0-2389 GCA_041557055.1 Desulfosarcinaceae bacterium | reverse complement strand
GTGATCAAGATGATCTTTGTCGGATCTCCGATAAAGACCGGTTTGGCCAACGCCTCCTTTATCATGACCTACTATGCCTATTTCGGTTTGCTCGCATTGTTTTTATGTGTTTTTTTGACTTTGCTGCTGGACTTAATCCCCTGGTTCGTCAGGCTTTTAATAAAGCCACGGCTTTACTGCTATGCGGCGGTGGCTTATACGATGCCCATGTACGCGCTGACGAGTGTGGACTACACAACCGTGTTTTTGAGCAGCGGTGTCATGCTATGGCTGGTGCTGCTGATGGTCATACCCAAAAGGCTCTTAAGAACCGGTCCCGTGCAATACCGGAAAATATCCAAGATCAATTATTGTCAAATAGACAAATGCTCACCAATGGATCGCATGACGGCGTTGTGACCGGCATCAAAAAAAATCCATCAACACCCAAAGCAAAGGAGGACCAATATGCTATAGATGGCTTGTGTCAAGATCAAGGCCAGTGAGTTATCTGCGACCGGCAATGGCGAACTTTCAGCACTCCACTTTCTGATTTAATATTTCAACATAATAAATTAATAAGAGGAGAAACGGCCAATGAAGCATTTTATGAAAATTTCAGGTGTGTTTTTATTTCTCGTGTTTTTAATGGGTGCAAACACCGCGCAAGCCGATGTCGTTTATCAACACGCTTTTCGTTCAATTGTTTCTGATAACCTGCGCAGCTATTCAAGCGACCTTTACGATGGCGCAGGTGTCTTTGACAGCGACGTAGGTGCTTTGATGTTTTTTGAGGCTGTGACCAGTTCTGATTTTATTTCAGGGTTTTATTTAACCGATGCCGTGCAAACATCCACCATTTCTTTTGATGACGGTCTTTTTGTCTCTGCTTCCGGAACTGCTACTGCATTTGGATCAGCGGTTTATGAACCGTTTTACGAGCCATTTTATGAAAATCCAGATCATGTTTGTCAGGATGATTCTTGTTATGACCCGAATGCAATGAGCAGTTTGTTTGTCCAATTTGAAGTAACTCAAAAAAGTGTGTTTTTATATGATCCTGATGATCTTTTTGCGGCAACCATTGAATTTTATAGAAATGGAAACAGTTCTGATAATCTGTTGACGGATATGGTGCAACCGGAATCGGGTATTATTGATCCCGGCATATACACTTTTGAAATATTGGCGGAAACCCGCCAGACAGGCTGCGAATTTTATGATATCACTTTTAAAGTCAATGATGTTCCGTTGCCTTCCGCTGTCTGGTTGCTGGGCTCGGGCTTGATGGGGCTTATGGGGTGGCGAAGGAAAAGCGGCCCTTTTGAAAAATATTGAGAAAGCTAACTCCAATCGGAACGATTTCCAAAAACATCTTTGACGAACCGAGAATACGATCAATGCACAATTCCATACACATTTGTATTCTGACCACCGCCCATCCCATTGATGATGTGCGTGTCAATCATAAATTTGCCCAGGCGTTCCTGGCCGCTGGATTCAAGGTTACATGGGTGGGGCCGAACCATACGCTGTTTGGATCGGAAAATTATGGCCAGGATAAAATACAATTCAAGCCGGCTCGGCCGATCCGGGGCCGTGTCGACAGGCTCCTGTCCTCTCGCAGGCTGCGGCCGATCGCAGAGCAACTTGAAAAGGTGGATGTTTACTTTGCGCCGGACCCTGATTCTGCATCCTTGGCTGTCAGTTTATCAAAAAGCAACGGTTCAAAGGTCATTTTTGACATTCATGAAATCTTTCATGGCGCCATGCTTGCGCGATGGTTCATGGGATACAACCTGAGATCCGCGGGCGAATTCATACGCAGAAGAATTGCAGGCGTTGCAGCAAAATGCGATCTGGTGATTGGGGTGAGTGAATCGGTTTTGAAACCCTATGTTGAACACGGCCTCACCGACGTTGTTGTGCGCAGTTGCGCCCCGTCCTGGTTTGCCGGGCAAGCCCCTGCTGATGTTTGCGGGCCGGATCGAAAATATTTTACCATTATGCATGGAAAAAGCAGTCTTGGAAGGGGAACGGCAGAGGTGGTCGAAGCCGCCGGAATGCTGGTTGACAAGGTCAGAGATCTTCGCGTCGTCATGTTTGAATCCTTCCGGGATAAGAGCAATGGTGAATGCCGCAGATTTTATTCACGAATGAGAGCAACGGGGGGGGAAGACAATATCGATCTCCGGCCAATGATTCCAATGCAGGAAATGCCGAATGTTCTTCAGGCCTGCGATGCGGGTTTTATTTCATATGGCCGTGATTTGGGGGTCGATAGCCTGCCAAACCGTCTTTTTGAATACATGGCTGCCGGAATAGCCATTATAGCACCTGTATATGCGAAGGAGATCGCCAAAATCATTGAATCCGAGCGCTGTGGAATTCTGGTTGACTTTGAAGATCC
>JBFFHG010000894.1:0-2392 GCA_041557055.1 Desulfosarcinaceae bacterium | reverse complement strand
TCTCGGCAGGTATGGTTTTGACGTTCATCCGATCAAATGCGTCAATAATCTTGTAATTTTTTTTCTTGAGCTGGTCTTCAACCACCGCAAGACACCGTTTGGCGTAAATAGCACATAACGGCTGGTAATGGCCATCAAAAAAAGGCACGACCACATCCAGGTCCGGTTCCAGTTCTTCAAGAAGCAACCGCACAAGATCGGATTCAAGGAAAGGCGTGTCGCAGGGCACCATAAAAGCGAATCCGGCCTTGGCATGCACAAGCCCGGCATGAATGCCGGTCAATGATGAGCGATCTTCAAAAATATCCTGCACAACCCGAACAGATTGACCAGCATAAAGTTCCGGCTGACGGGTCACCAGCAGAATCTCCTCGAAATTGGATTTCAGGATTCTCAACAAACGTTCCAGAATGGTATCGCCGCCGATTTTCAGAAAGGCCTTATTGCAGCCATGCATGCGGGTATTGAGCCCACCGGATAGAATGACGGCGCAACATCCGGTGTTTGGAAAACAATCCGGCAATGCGCTTATCCTCCTATGCTGACCATCTTGGTTTGCAACCTGCGATCGCCGCTGAAACTCATTCGGTGTTCATCCTTTTTCTTGCTGATGGTCCGGACAAAGAGAGCCTTCAGTTCTTCGTCGGTTGCCCCGTTGCGCATGGGCGCAATGACATTGATCTGATCATCGGAAAGCAGGCAGGGCCGCAAATAGCCGTCGGCGGTCAACCGCAACCGGTTGCAGGTGTGACAAAAATGAGCGCTCATAGATCCGATCAGGCCGATCTCCCCCGGCGCCCCCTCAAAGCGATAACGTCGGGCCGGGCCGTCGGAAGTATTGCCGGCCACAGGCAGTAGTTTGCCCACGCCGCCCAGTCGTTGTTTCATTTCCCCCACGGAAAGAAAATAACGGCGCGCTTCTTTAGGATCAGTACCCATGGGCATATACTCTATAAAACGAATATGAAAAGGAAAATCAATCGCCAGGGCCGCCAACCGTTCGATCTCGTCGTCGTTGAACCCTT
This sequence comes from Desulfosarcinaceae bacterium, assembly GCA_041557055.1. Lineage (GTDB taxonomy): Bacteria > Desulfobacterota > Desulfobacteria > Desulfobacterales > Desulfosarcinaceae > JARRKU01. Next base: position 1,367 of record JBFFHG010000894.1, on the reverse strand, counting down.
TCATCACCACCATGTTAATTTTTATCGGATCAAGGCCCGCTTCAGCCGCCGCCATGATCCCGTTCCAAACGCCGTCAAACCGATCGGCGCCTGTAAGCTGTTGAAACTTTTTCTTATCCAATGTATCCAGGCTGATGTTGATACGACGAAGTCCGGCCTTTTTCAAAGCTTTTACATGGCGCAACAACATCGTGCCGTTGGTGGTCAATGAAATATCTTTGATCTGCCGCAATTGATACAACTTTTCGATAAAACCGTCAATACCGCTTCGGCACAGCGGTTCTCCACCGGTGAGGCGCACCTTGGTTATCCCGAGATCGACCCCGATGCGAACCAGACGATGCATCTCTTTAAGGCTCAGCAGTTGTTTCACGGGTTTGGGCTCGGGCATGGATGGCGCACAATAGCGGCACCTCAGGTTGCAGCGATCCGTAACGGAGAGACGCAGGTAGCTGATCTGTCTCTGAAAAGCATCTATCAGGGTATTGGCGTCCGATCTGATCATGAGGTTCATCTTTCCTGGTGTGCGACCATGCTATTCCAACAGTTGAGCTGCGACCACAGATCCCGCCGGCAGGAGCGTCATACCTTCGGCAATTGCCACCACCGCTTGAGCTTCGGCCATGGATCGCAACCGGCTTTTGCTTTTCAGTTCGTGAAAGACCGGCATGTCCGTCCGTTTTTCAAGGGTGCCGTAAATAAACTGGGTCCAGTCGGCAAAACGGCCGTTGAGGTCAGAGGCCAAACGCACACTTGCGGTGGGCAATCCGGTGTGCCGGTGGCCGGCAAGCTTAAGCAATCCGGGCAACGCAATCTGCAAAAACCCCATTAAATTTGAAGGCGGTCCGCCAGGCAGAATAAATACCGGTTTGCCCTGCAAGGTTCCAAACCCCACCGCTTTTCCCGGACCGATCCGAATGCGATGGAATACCTGGTGCCAGCCCAAGCGTTCGAGAATCTGAGCCACAAGGTCCCGGTCTCCGGTCCAGGCACCGCCGCTGGTAATGACCGCATCTGCTTCGCCAAGGCGCCGCAGAAGTATTTTGGAAATCTCATCGCCATTGTCTCTGACCACATCCAGATGGACGTGCATGCCGAATCGCCGGCACCAGCCGCCCAAGGTCGTGATGTTGCTGGCGTATAGCTTGCCATCCGGCAATGGTTGGCCCGGGGCCACCACTTCATCACCGGTGGCGACAATGGCCACGCAGGGGGAACGAACCGCAGGAAGCCGGCTGTGCCCGGCAGCGGCCAGCAAGCCTGTCAATCCGGGTGTCAAAAGCGTTCCTTTACGGGCGACGACCTGATCTATGGCCACATCACTGCTTTTGGGAAGAATATTGCGACCCGGCTCAGCATTTTTGTGA
>JBFFHG010000893.1:0-2396 GCA_041557055.1 Desulfosarcinaceae bacterium | reverse complement strand
TCGTGGTACAGTTTGAAAACTGTGGCGGCATCGGGAAAACCGGTCACCGGCAGGCCGGCATGCTTCTGAAAAGCAATCACCGAATTCATCAAACGCGTGCCGACGATCCCGTCCAGATTGTAGCGATAGAATTGAAGATCGCAAAACAGCTTTTGGAGTTCCAGAATCTCCTCGCCTTGGTAGTTGTAGTAAAAATGTTTGAGCTTCAGTTGCGGACGCCAGAAAAGAAGCCAAGTGGGCGGTTGCCCCGGCGTCAGGTTAAATGCCAGGGCACCGTAACGCCGCCTGATGTCATCCGCCATGGTCGGCAACTGAATGAGTTGGAATCCGGTTTGGGCATAGATACGCTGGGACAGGCCTGTCAATGTGCCCTCTTGGATTGCTTTCCGAAATTCCGAAGCATACCGGTCCAATTGATAAATACCCAGAAAAGCGACCACTGCCGGGTCAAGATTTTGTGCTCTCGCAGCGGCTGTCGGCAGCGCATGTTGCCCGGCAGCTCTCTTTTTACCATCCCTGGTGGAACCGACTGCATAGTGCGCCGGCACCTTAAAGTTACGGATCAACGCGGGCATGTCTGCCAGGGAACCCCGGCTGGTGTAAAAATGAGCGAACCAACTGCCCGAAACGATCATCAGGGGAACGATGAGAGAAACCGCCAATGCCGTGAGTCGCGTTTGATGCTTTTGTTCTTCCGGGTTCAGGTCGGAAGCGGCCATATCGACAATTTTACGAGTAACGCCATGGCTGCCACCATGGGTACAGATCGCATAGAGGCAACGATCCATGAGCAAGTTCACTTTGCGAAAATTGCCGCGGGTTATGCGGTACAGCCGCCTGAACGCCGACGGGGTGAGGTGAATGCCGCCCTTGTCGCCGGACGAGCTCAATTTGAACAAAATATAGTGTTGCAACTCTTGACGCGACAGGGAACGCACGACTTTTCGAATCACAATACGGCTTCTGAGCTGCCTCAAAGCGGGGGCATTCAGGCAAGTCACCATCTCCGTCTGTCCAACCAGTATGATCTGAACCAGTTTCTCCTGATTGACCTCAAGGTTGGAAATCATGCGGACCAATTCCAGACTGGCCCGATTCAGATTTTGGGCGTCGTCGATGAAAATGGCGCAATTGCGTCCCTGCGCATACTGTGACAACAAGAAATCATTCAAGCGCTTCATTTGCGCGCCCAACCCCTCTTGCGCGAAACCGCCCTGAATACCAAAATCATTATTGATGGCCCGCAGCAACTCCACTTCCTGCAGGGAGGTATGCAGCACAAGCGAAGTGATCACTTTTCTGGATTCCAATATCCCAATAACACGCCGACTGATGGTGGTTTTGCCCAGCCCCACATCACCGGTCAGAATAATGAAGCCTTTGCGTGTGCACACCCCGTGCACGATCTCGGCAACGATCTCTTCGATGGTTTCGGAGAGATAAAAATTGGCGTCGTCCGGCGCCACGGGAAAGGGGTTGCGGCTCAACCCCAGAAAACGCACATATTCATATTGTTCCTCGTTATCGGTTTTCTTTGTCATAGAATCCATTGCCCGATAAAGGTTCCTTGATTTTTCCCCGGACGGCCGATGATCCGGCCGCGAGACAAATCGGAATGGTTGTCCACTGCCCGATCAAGCTGTGCCAGGACCTTATCGGAAACGCCATACAGGACCATACGATCTTGCAGACACAGCACAAAAATATCCTCATCGGCCCGGAAAAAATTTTCAATCCGGTATTGGTAAGCTACAGCGGTGTTGGATGCCGGCACTTGAATGCCAAAGCGGTTCATCCGGACAGTCAGGCGATTCATATAGGCCGCATGGTTGGTGCCTGAAAAAACGGGCCATTGCTCTTGTTGAGCAGATAAAGCATGCATACAGACTTCCCATCGAAGTAAATAGTCTTTTAGAAACCGGAAGTCCAATCCCCGGTTAACCATCCGGCCCCCTCCGTATAGTGTCAGCACAGCCACCAGGAGGTAAAGCGCGCCAAAGCAAAGTCGATCGGTTTTTTTTGCAGACAGAACCATCATAGCCTCAATCTTCAACCACCGGTGCTGACGCGCCAATTGCCTTGGAAGTGCTTTGAAAAGCTCCCATCCGGCCCGATCCCGGTGTTGGGAGCGAGGATTCCATGCTCAAACACTCAATCTCTTTCCGCGTTTCACCCCATCGTTGCAAAAGAACGTCAGGGATCATTCTCCGGCCTTGATCCCATACCTGCTTGAAACTCTTGAAACCGCTTCCAGTGAAACCGCGATATTGTCATCTTCGGGATAAAGGCTGTATAAATGCTCCAACCGCCGACGGGCATCAGCAAACCGACCGGTGCGGATATCGACCACCGCCATATTCAATCCCGATTCGAGATCATCGGACTTTTGGGACAGG
>JBFFHG010000892.1:0-2396 GCA_041557055.1 Desulfosarcinaceae bacterium | reverse complement strand
TTAGCGGCACAAGGCCGCAGGGAGCATCGTATAGTAGGGCGTACTCCCCGAAGGATGCGATTGAGAACGCTGTGCAGCGATATCTATAAAAAACGAGAACACGATTCGGAACCAGGCCGGGTAGGAGACAGAGTGAATAAACGAATGAAATGATCATTGATCATTGGACATTGACATCTGTTGATGGACTACCGACTGGGGTCTGACTGAAACACACAATGGCAAAAAAAGGGAAAAAATACCGCGAAGCGATGGGTAAGATCGATTCGGAACGAAAGTACGGGCTGGATGAAGGGCTTGGCTTGATTCAGCAGCTTGCGTATGCTAAGTTTGATGAAACTATTGATATAGCGATCCGGTTGGGAGTAGACCCCCGCAAAGCTGATCAAATGGTGCGCGGCTCCGTCACGCTGCCGCATGGCACCGGCAAGACCGTCAGGATCTTGGTTTTTGCTAAAGGCGACAAAGAGAAAGAGGCTCGTGACGCTGGGGCCGATTATGTGGGCGCCGAAGAGCTGGCAGAACAGATCCAGGGCGGCTGGCTCGATTTTGATCGAGCGATTGCGACCCCTGATATGATGGCGCTGGTCGGCAAACTCGGCCGTATACTTGGCCCGCGCGGCCTTATGCCCAATCCCAAAACCGGTACTGTCACGTTTGAGGTCGCGCAGGCTGTGACCGACGTGAAAGCCGGCCAGGTGGAATTTCGAGTCGAAAAAGCCGGCATTATTCATTGTCCAATCGGCAAATGCTCCTTTACAGCAGCGCAATTGTCCGATAATGCCCGGGCGCTGTTAGATACCCTGGTGCGGATGAAACCGGCTGCCAGCAAAGGACAATATGTTCGCGGGATCGCCATTTCTTCTACCATGGGAGTGGGACTCAAACTCGACCCGGTAGCTGTGATGGCGAACCTTCGTTAATTTGAGATTTGAGATTTTAGCGTGTAGCTTGTCGATTGTAGACCCTGGATTTTTTCTAACCTATAGTCTCAAATCTACACTCTAAAATTCCTTGGCCGTGATTAAACGTGAAAAACAGGACGTGATCGAACACCTGAAAGCGCAGTTTGACAAGAGTACTGCAGCAATTTGTGTGGATTTTCGGGGGATTAATGTAGACAAGATCACCCGATTCCGCCAGGAAATCCGGGAAGCGTCGGGGACATACAAGGTGGTGAAAAACACTTTGGCCCGGCAAGCGGTGGTGGATACCCGGTTTGCAGAACTGCGACCGTTTTTGGTCGGTCTGACCGGCATTATCTTTTGCTCCGGAGAGGCTGCAGAATCGGCAAAAATCATCGCAAAATTTGCTAAAGGCGAGGAGAGCGAAGGCATCCTCAAAATTAAGGGCGGCCTGGTGGAAGGCAGTATCTTTGATGCGGCAGGCATTCAACAACTCTCAACCCTGCCCCCGCGTCAGGAACTGCTGGCCCAACTGGTCAGCTCTTTACAATCCCCAATTAGCGGTTTGGTCGGCACGCTTGGCGGGATCATCAACGAATTTGTGTATACATTACAGGCCGTCGCTGATCAGAAAGCCGACGCATAATCGGCAGCGACACGAACAGATAATGACAGACAGGAAGGCCGGGGGATGCGGGACGTGTTGTGGACCGGAGGTCCTTAATAGCAGGCAACCCATCGCGCGTCGTTGCGGCCTGGATTGAGGGAAATACGTAATGGCTGAGATGACGATGCAAGATGTCTTGGAGTATATTGATTCAATGACTGTCCTCCAGTTACATGAACTGGTGGAAGCCTTAAAAGAGAAATATGGCGTGTCGGCTGCAATGCCGATGATGGCTGGCCCGGCGATGGGGGGCGGTGCAGAAGCTCCGGCGGCGGAAGAACAAACTGAATTTACCGTTGTGCTCATTGGCGCTGGTGATAAAAAGATCCAGGTGATCAAAGAGGTCCGGACCTTGACCGGGTTGGGCTTAAAAGAAGCTAAAGCCCTGGTGGATGGTGCCCCGGCCAATATTAAAGAAGGCGTTTCCAAAGAGGAAGCGAACGAGATCAAAGAAAAAATTGAGGCCGTGGGAGGCAATGTCGATATCAAGTAGTCTGGCTGGCCAGGTCAAGAACAATGATGAAAGTCTCGATGGCAGATGTGACCGGGGGTCCATCTGCCATCGTTACGTGGAGAGATGTACGTCGAAAGTCCTCTTTCGACCCACGCATAGCATGAAACACACCAACAACGGTTGAGGACAATCGTTTTACTCGTGGAGAGAATAACATGAGACACGCACATGAGACGGAGAACCTGTCCAAGGATGGGATGATGATGAACGACCGGGATCCCTTGATGGCGGTCGATACTGTCGCCCGTACAGTACGACAACGCCTCGATTTTGGGAAAATTCCGGTGATTCTGGAGATTCCGAATCTGAT
>JBFFHG010000891.1:0-2399 GCA_041557055.1 Desulfosarcinaceae bacterium | reverse complement strand
TAAAATTTTTCGCACAACACAGATGTCGGGCAAATTGGCCATTTCTGGATGGGCACGAGATAAGAGAGATGCGGGCGGCGGTGGCTCTCTTGTTTTAAATCTTGAGATCGATCATGGCCTGCACCGCTTTCAGCGCCGGGATGCGAATCTTTTCCGGCACCTTGACCTCGCCGGACAGCTCTTCCAGGCTTTTTAAAACATCCTGCAGGCTGATTTTCTTCATGTTCTTACACGTCATTTTTTCCGAGGCCGGGTAGAACGCCTTGTCCGGTGCGATTTTTTTCAAGGGGTGCAGAATACCCATCTCCGTTCCGATGATGAACGCCTTCTCCCTGGCCTGGGCCGCGTGGCGCAACATGCCCGAGGTGCTGGCCACCACGTCGGCCATTTGCACGATTTCAGGGCGGCATTCGGGATGGGCCAGAAAAACCGCCCCGGGATGCTCGGCGCGGGCCTGTTCCACATCTTCGGGCTTCAGCCACTCGTGGGTGGGACAGTAGCCCTCCCAGATGTGAATCTTTTTGCCGGTCTTGGCGGCGGCGTACATCGCCAGATTGCGGTCCGGGGTAAGCAGCATCTCCCCGGCATCCAGACTGTTGACCACCTGGACAACGTTGGCCGAAGTGCAGCATACTGTTGAGAGCGCCTTGACCTCGGCGGTGGAGTTGACGTAGGTAACCACCGGCATGGGGGGCAGGGTGTTGATTTTGGCCTGCAACGCTTCCGCCGTGATCATGTCGGCCATCAGGCAGCCGGCATCCATCCGGGGCAGCAGCACCTTTTTGTCCGGCGAGAGGATGGAGGCGGTTTCAGCCATGAAGTGCACGCCGCAAAAAACGATAACCCCGGCTTCGGTTTGGGCGGCTTTGCGGCTCAGTTCCAGGGAATCGCCGCACAAGTCGGCCAGGTCCTGGATTTCGGGGGGTTGATAATTATGCGCCAAAATGATGGCGTTGCGTTTTTTGGCCAGCGCTTTGATTTTTGCTATCATATACGGATGCTCCCATGGTTCAGGGTTGATCAATCCGGACCACATCAACCCCCTCCGGGATCTCAAATTTGAAAAGCTTCTCCTGGGGGGCCAGATTGAATTGGTAATCGCTGAGGACAATGTGGGTTTCATCACCGTAAGTGTTGTAGGTGAGAACCTGGTCGACTTGAAAACTGTTTTTATCCACCGACAGAATCACCTCGGCCAGGTCGGCGGACGCCTTTTTGGGAACCAGTCTCAGGCGGTGGTAGGCGTCGTTCTCGGCTTTTTGTACCTTGACGGTAAAGCTTTTCCGAATTTGGCGGATGTCCGATAAAAATCCGGCGCCTTTGCCGCCCGCAAAAAAGTCCGGGGCTTTGCCCACCATCACCTGATTGTCCGACGGACGATAAATCCACATGCTCTGGCCATCGGTGATGATCGTTTGGGAATCCGGAATGGTATACTCCCATCGCATTTTGCCCGGCCGTTTGACGGTCAGATTTCCCTCGGCCGTATCACTGATCTGCATGGCCTTGAGCATGGATTCCTGAAAGAATCTGGCGGTAAAGCCCTGACCGGCATATCGTTTTTCAATGCCGTCCAGAATTTTCGATAAGGCGGCGCTGTCAGCATCGGCTGCAGCGTTAAGGCATCCGATGCAAAACATGGCGGCTGCCAGCCCGAGAATACGCAAATTTGACCACATTGTATTGAATTCTCCTCAATGACCGGTTCGTCACAGCCGGGGTAGGACCTGTGACAGCATAAAAACATACTTTTATGGCAGATTGGCGAGTTTGTAAACCCTTATGCCAGGTTGCCGCAGGGCAATCGCATCGGTTTTGTCCCATTGCCGGCCCGGCGGCGGCCTTGATCTGGTCAAGACAATAGATGCATCAGATTTTGAATTTTTTGGGCGGTATCTTTACCCGCGGTATCCAGGTATTGTTCGCCGGGTTCTTGGAAAAACCGGGTGCGTCCGAAAAGTGTTTGGCAGATAAGGTCAATCCGCTGCATGTGGCTGCGCCACACGTCAATACTGCCGTGGGCGGCCCGCGCCCCCTGCATGATCATTATTTCCATATTGCTTGACAGGCGTTTGCGTTCAAAATTTTCAGCCCGGCATAAGGATTGGAAATAAAAAAACTTTTTCCCAATGAGGAATTCATGGCCGTCGCAGCCGGGGGGCAACTCTGAAAGAATGGAGAGCACAAAGGTGAAGCTGGTTTCAAAGTGCCCGGATTCGGCCGGCATTTTTTGAAGAAACAGCTTTATGAGGCGGACTTGTTCTTCATGCCATGGAAGGGCGGTGTTGCGCAGGTGAACGCCGATTTTCAGACCGGCGGCATGGCGTCTGCGTTTTTCAAGCGTCCGGGCCAGTTGATGGGGCGGGCGCCAGGTGATGTTCAATCTTCGGACAAAGGCC
>JBFFHG010000890.1:0-2399 GCA_041557055.1 Desulfosarcinaceae bacterium | reverse complement strand
CCCAAGGGGATTCGAACCCCTGTCGCCGGCGTGAAAGGCCCAATATCACCCCTTACCCCGCATAAATTTGCGTTTTTTAGCAGCAAGCAAACTATGCGAGGTATGAAATGTACCACCATTTTACATCCGCGTTTACATCCGTCAAGGCATGTAAGGCTATCTATGTGCCAAGTGGACCAGCCCGCGAATATGCAGCCCTGGCGCTGAACATTTACACGGGCTGCACGCATGGGTGCCGGTATTGCTATGCCGCCGGCACAATGCGCAAAAGCAAGGCAGATTTTTTCGCATCTCCCTCCCCTCGCAGGGAGATCCTGCCCATGGTCCACCGTGACGCGCAAGCGCTGGCGAAGTGGGTCAACGTTCCTGAGATATTGATATCTTTCATTGGCGACCCATACCAACCTATCGAATATGATCTTGGTATCACCCGCCAGGTGCTTGAGATCCTGATCAAGTATAACCTCCCCTTCACCATTCTGACCAAGGGTGATCCTGGTCGGGACATCGACATGCTTTCGAAATATCCAAAGGCCCGCATCGGCGTCACGCTCACCTTCCTGTACAAATCGGACGAACAGACGTGGGAACCCAATGCACCGTCCGTAGTCGATCGCTTCAATGTTTTAGCCAAGGCAAAAGCCGCAGGCATTCCAACCTGGGGCAGTCTTGAGCCTGTCATTGACCCCGACCAAGCCCTTCTAATCATGGGCCTGTACAATCGGTATGTAGACATGTGGCGGATCGGCAAACTCAACCACTGCAAAGAAATGGAGTGTCGTATCGACTGGGCCGCCTTTGTTCACGAGGCATCAAAGAAGCTGAATAGTTTAGGTTCGAAATATGAATTCAAACAGTCACTGCGGAGTTACATATGAACGCAACCATCGTGCAACACAATCCGGTCATGTATGCCACGCATCTCACCCCCGCACCCCCGTTTCAACCCACACCACCCAAAAATGGTGTTTGGACCTGCCTCGCCGGGGGTCGTATGGGTCCTTCCTCACGGGTGCCGGCATATACGGTTACAACGAGCGCGGGCGGCGATCGCACGCAAAAAACCGGAATGGAATGGAATATGGAATCCTGTTTTTGTCGCCATTGTGCGGCCATGTTTTATTCCATTGATATTATTGATTATTCAACGGTGCAATAAATGGGCAAAGCCAAGGAACTGAGCATAGCGGCACGCGAGAGAATTGCCCGCAAGTTGTTCACGGTGAAGGAGCACCTGGCCGGCAGAAACGAGTTGCACGGCCTGTGCCCATTTCACGACGACAGCAACCCTTCGTTCGGATACAACTATGAGAAGGATCAATATCACTGCTTCACATGCGGCGCCGGCGGAGACCTGATTAAACTGTGGTCGCACGTGCACGGCACCGGAAACGAAGCCGACGATTTCAAGACATTCTGCAAGAAATACGGTCTGCCGCTCACCGGATCCGGCAAAGAAAGTTCACGCCAGGATGCAGATCGACCGACCGCTGCACCGGACAAACCAACTGATGACGCCAAAGACAAGAAGATCCCGCAATCGATATTGACCAGGGCATGGGAAAAAATGGCGCCGCTGCCATCCACCTGGATGAAACGGCTGACAAATTCCCGCGGCTGGTCCGAACCGGCGATGGAGCAACTTTCTCTGCGGATCCAGAGCTGCCGCTGGGACAAAAAAAACGGTGCGCTGGTCGATATCCAGAATCCGAACCGGGTGGCCATACCGGTGTTCGATGCCGATGGGGTTGTCAAAAACATCCGCTGCTACAAGCCTGGGGCCGGCAGCCTCAAAATATTCTCGTTCGGTCCGGGATGTGGGGATGCGCGGCTCTTTCCTGTGGCTCCATCCACGGACGGGGTTGTTCTGCTGGTCGAAGGCGAAGCCGACGCCATCTGCGCCATATCCAAGGGCTTCAACGCCATCACCCAGACCAGCAAGACAAAGTACTGGTCGAAGGAGCACACGGCGCCTTTCAAGGACCGCGATGTGGTTATCGCCTATGATGCCGATCAGCCGGGCCAAAAGTATGCCGGGTTCGCAGCCACGTCGCTTTTTAAAATTGCCAGGTCGGTGCGCATGCTAGCGTGGCCGGACTACATGGGCCGTGGTGAAGACGGCTCTTGGCCCGAAGATCACGGCCAGGACCTGACCGATTTTTTCGTCAAGCATAAAAAGACGTCGGCGGAGCTCAAGCTGCTGATCGATACGGCGGATCCGTTCACATCTGACGACGCCTGTATTGTCAACCCCATGGAGTTCTTCGATTACGGTCCCAACGGCCGTTCGAGCTTCAAACCACGGATGCTGGCCGACCGGATCTGCAGCGATTTCTCACTGGTGAGCGATCCTGAATCGGGACTGGTGTACCGTTGGAACGGGTCCTATTTCGAACGGT
>JBFFHG010000889.1:0-2401 GCA_041557055.1 Desulfosarcinaceae bacterium | reverse complement strand
TCTGGCCGCCGGGGGTTGGCGCCGGGGGGTGTTCCTGGGACGGCTTGCCTTTGATGGCAAAGGTTGACGGAATCCGGGCCACGCGGGTGTCATCGCACACCGGGCAGGCGATCAGGCTGGCCTTCTGTTGTTTTTTAAAGGCCTTGGAATCTTCGAACCAACCTTCGAAGGTGTGGCCGTTTTGGCACTGTAAATCGTAAACGATCATACTTTCCATTACCTTATCGTGTCATTTCCAATTCAAATTAACATAATCCGGAACCGGATTAAAGAAAATTTATTGACAGGACGATGAATTTATCAAAGAATACACGACATTCCGACGCTGGGGAACCACAATGGATTTTTTTGGGAGAGCCGCTTATGAATTTATCGACAAAAATTGGAGCGCTTGTGTTGACCGGCCTGCTGCTGGTCGCCGCCGAGAGCGCCGCTGAGACCAAATACGTAACCGAAGAGTTGAACATCACCCTGCGCACAGGCCCTGGTACGGATCGCAAAATCATTGCCTTTCCCAATGCCGGCGACCCGCTGGAGGTCCTTTCCGCCGCAGAAGAGTATACCGAAGTGAAGACCCGCAGCGGCAAGCAGGGATTTGTGCTGACCCGTTATCTGACGAACAAGGCGCCGGCCCGCCAGGTTTTGGCGCGCCTGGAGCAAAAACACAGCCAGCTTTTAGCCAAATATGAAGAGCTGCAACAAAAGAGCTCCCAATTGACCGGCGACAGCAGAAGCCTGGCCGATGAGCTGGCCAAAACGCAAAAAGAGCTCGAACAGCTCACCGGCGAACACGAAACCCTGAAGAATGAATCCAAGCAGTTTCTGCAGCTTAAGGCCAAATATCAAAAGTCCGTTAAGGATGCCGCCGAGGCCAAGGCCAAGGCCGATAAAATCGAGAAAGAGCTCCAGCAACTCTACAGCAGTGAAATCAACACCGGACTGATTTACGGCGGCGGCCTCATCGTGCTGGGATTCGTTACCGGTTTCATCGTTAAACGCCCCAAACGCAGATCGCCGCTGATGTAACGCACGGCATCCGCCTGAAAAAGACTATCATGCCCGACGTAAAGACCGATATATTGGTGATCGGCAGCGGTATTGCCGGTCTGATGTACGCTATTAAAGTGGCCGAAAAAGCCACTGTGGCGATCGTGACCAAAAAAGAGGCCATGGACAGCAGCACCAATCTGGCCCAGGGGGGCATTGCCTCGGTTTTCAGCGGGACCGACACCTTCGACCTGCACATCGAAGACACCCTGGCGGCGGGTGACGGCCTGTGCAATCGCGATGTGGCGGCGCGGGTGGTCAGGAACGGGCCGAAACGCATCACCGAGTTAATGAACATGGGGGTGCAGTTCAACCTGCGCCGACAAAAAAGCAAAAAAACCGGTGATCCGACCGCCTTTGATCTGGGGCGCGAAGGCGGCCACTCTCAGAACCGCATTGTTCACGCCCACGACATGACCGGAAAGGAGGTGGAGCGGGTGCTGGTGGCGCACGCGCGCAACCACCCCAATATCACCTTTTATGAAAATCACATGGCCATCGACCTGATCACCCAGTCCACCCGCATGAAGCGCGGCCTGGTGACCACCACCCATGAGGATTTCTGTTGCGGCGCCTATGTGCTGGAGCGATCCAGCCACCAAGTCAAAACCTTTTCCGCCGGCATTACCATGCTGGCCACCGGTGGAACCGGCAAGGTCTATTTGTATACCAGCAATCCGGACATCGCCACGGGGGACGGTGTCGCCATGGCCTATCGGGCCGGTGCAACAGTGGCGAATCTGGAATTTGTTCAATTTCACCCCACGTGCCTTTATCACCCCGCAGCCAAAAACTTTTTAATTTCCGAAGCTGTGCGGGGCGAGGGCGGGATTCTCATCGACGAAGCCGGACGCGCCTTCATGGGGGATTACGATCCCCAAAAAGACCTGGCCTGCCGGGACGTGGTGGCCCGCGCCATCGACACCGAACTGAAGAAAAGCGGTGCCGATTCGGTTTATCTGGATATAACGCATAAAAAGGCCGCCTTTGTAAAAGAGCGCTTTCCCGGCATCCATGCCAAATGCCTCTCTCTGGGCATCGATATCACCCGGCAGCCCATTCCCGTAGTGCCCGCGGCGCACTACATGTGCGGCGGGGTTGTCACCGACATTCAGGGGCGCACCGACATCCAGCATCTCTATGCGGTGGGTGAAACCGCCTGTACCGGCCTGCACGGCGCCAATCGCCTGGCCAGCAACTCGCTGCTGGAAGCCCTGGTTTACGCTGATGCGGCTGCCGGACAATCTTTGGAGGAGCTGGAGGCCGGTAATTTTTCGCCCTCGGTTTCTCCGCCGGCCTGGGATGATGTGGGCACAACCGACAGCGACGAAATGATCATGGTGACCCACAACTG
>JBFFHG010000888.1:0-2401 GCA_041557055.1 Desulfosarcinaceae bacterium | reverse complement strand
GTAGAAAGCTATAGCACGCAACCATTCGTCTGGACCCCAATGCCGTTAAACTCCAACAAGACATCCCCGAAAGACCCCACCCTGCAGAAACTTCCGCCCCAAAGCATTGAGGCCGAAGAATCGATTCTTAGCGCAGTTCTTCTTGACAACAGCACCTTGCTGGATGTGCTTGAGATCCTTGCTCCCGAGCATTTTTACCGAACGGCTCATCAAAAAATATTCGCCGGCATCGGAGAACTGTTTTCCAAAGCGGAACCGGTGGATCTGGTAACCCTGACCAATATTTTAAGGGATAAAAACCAACTTGAAGAGATTGGCGGAGCGGCGTACCTGGCCCGTGTGGTCGATACGGTTCCATCGGCCATAAATGTTCAGCATTATGCCCGGATTGTTCGCGACAAGGCAGCCCTGCGCCGCTTGATAGCAAAGGCCAACGAAATCACCCAGTATTGCTACAACGATGGCGGTGATCTCGATCAGGTCCTTGACTTTGCCGAAGCTTCGGTGTTTGAGATATCTGAAGACAAACATCAGGCCGCATTCCACCCTATCAGTAAAATAATAGAATCCAATATCGATGCCCTTGAGGAGCGTCAGGGCAAACAAGCGCTGGTAACAGGTGTTCCAACCGGTTTTACGCGCCTGGACCACATGACTTCGGGCCTGCAGGGATCTGATATGGTCATCCTGGCGGCCAGGCCAAGTATGGGGAAAACCGCATTTGCTTTGAACATAGCACGTAACGCCGCTATTGAAGGCAATGTTCCCGTGGCGGTCTTCTCTCTGGAAATGTCCAAAGAGCAATTGACCGAGCGTATGCTTTGCGCGGAAGCCCGTGTAGACTCAAACCGGTTACGCGGCGGCTTTTTAAATCCGGAAGACTGGAACCGCATTACGGAAGCCGCCAGTGTTTTGTCGGAAGCCCCTCTTTTTATCGATGACTCCCCCGATATCTCGGCCACCTCCATCCGGACCAAATCCCGCCGTCTGAAGATGGATAAAGGTTTGGGATTGGTTATCATCGATTATTTGCAATTGATGAAAGGACGCACATCTACCGAACGCCGCGATCTTGAGATCTCGGAAATCTCACGCGCCTTGAAACTGCTTGCAAAAGAGCTGAACGTACCGGTGGTCGCGCTCTCTCAGCTCAACCGCAAACTGGAAGAGCGCGCTGATAAGCGACCGCAACTATCGGACCTGCGTGAATCCGGCGCCCTCGAACAAGACGCCGACGTGGTGGCTTTTATTTATCGGGATGAAGTGTACAACAAAGATGAAAACAACCCAAACCGTGGAACCGCCGAAATTATTATCGCCAAACAACGCAACGGCCCTACGGGTCTCGTGCCCCTAACCTTCCTGGGCCAATACACACGGTTCGAAAACCCGGCATGAAACAACTTTGGGGGCAGACCAAAGGGCTAAAGCCCGGGCAACTGCGACGATTGGAGAGCCTCTACCAGCGCCGAATCCCCCCCCGCTTTCTCATTTCAGCGGAATTGGCCCGCGACATTGCCCAACTCTCTCACGACGTTCAACGTCAAATCGGCCTGATCATTAATCGCAAAGGCTGGATCATCCATGTGATTGTAGGTGATCATCAGGGCATTCTGATTCCTTCTTTGGAAGATTACCGTATCGACCCGGGACGCTTACGAGGCGTGCGTTGTATCCATACCCATCTGAAAAATGAAACCTTAAGCGAAGACGATCTTACCGACTTGTCCCTGCTGCGACTCGATACCATGGCGGCCATCACCCTGACAGACCGGGGTTTTCCGAATCAGATTCACTGGGCCCATATTCTTCCCGGGCAAACGGAACACGCCCCTTATCAAATACGGGAAACGCTGCGCCCCCATGAACTTGACATCGATTGCCTGAATCTGATTCTGGCCCTTGAGCGAGAACTCTCTCTGATCCGAACCGTCAGGGACGCCGATACCGGAATGGAACGGGCTTTATTGGTCAGCATTACCACCGCGGATCGAAAGAAAGCCGGGGATTGCCTGGCGGAGTTGGCCGAGCTGTGCCGTACCGCCGGGATAGAAGTGGTGAACACCGTCCTTCAACAGCGCAAATCCCCTGACCCTCGCTTCCTGATCGGCCGAGGCAAACTCAAGGAAATCGCCATCGGCGCCATGCAACTGGGAGTGGGATTATTGATTTTCGATCAGGAGCTCAACCCCTCCCAAATTCGATCCATTACAAATCAGATCGAACTTAAAATCATCGACCGTACGCAGCTTATCCTGGATATTTTTGCCCAGCGGGCCCAAAGTCGCGAAGGCAAACTCCAAGTGGAACTGGCCCAACTCAAGTATTTGCTGCCCCGCCTAGTCACCAAAAACACAGCCATGTCCAGATTGACCGGCGGCATCGGCGGACGTGGTCCGGG
>JBFFHG010000887.1:0-2403 GCA_041557055.1 Desulfosarcinaceae bacterium | reverse complement strand
GTCATCCTCTCCCAGTTGCGGTCATTGATATCGGTCAAGGGCATCTACGAACGCTCGGATGCCGATGTGCGCCTTAAAGAGGGTCTGACACCCCGGCGCGGCCTTTTGTGGGGTGCGCCGCCGCCACCCCTTGTCCATATCAGGCTGGGCGATATCGCCCTGGCGGTGGACCTGGTGCAGGGCCACAAAACCGGATTGTATCTGGATCAAACGAAAAACCAGGCGCGGTTGCGGGCCTATGCCAAAGGGGCTGATCTGTTCGGTTGAAGGGTGATGCCGCCCCAATCGTTATTTTTCTATTAGGGTCTTGATTTTTGACAATAATCTTGAGATATTTTGTCGTTTTTTAAGCGTGCCTTTCTGTTGAACGATACCTGAGCTGAGATTGCCCCCCGCGCAAGTTGGAGTTGATATTAAATCGCTTATCATACCAAGGAGAGCGAACCCATATGAGCATGATGACGGATCAATTCAAAAGTCTTTTCAGTCAGGACAAACTGGATGCCATTTTCCCTGCTGAACGCACCAATCAATTTTTTGACGCCCTTTTGGGCGACCCGGATGAAGGCGCCTATGAAATCCGCCTGGCTTTCAAAAAAGCCGGGGAGACGCAACTGTTTTTCAATCTGGAACTTCACCAGCGCCCCGGCAAGTGCCTGGCCTGTAATTTGACCTACGGCCTGCCGAAGGTTTTCGAGCGCCATCCGATCATCAACATCAACGGCATGGTCGATCAAATCGGCAGCCTGATGAACGGTCACGGGCGTTGCACGGGTTGGAAGCTGGGAAAATCCCAAGAAGTGACGCGCGAAAAGTACGTGGTGCCACTGATCATCGATGTGGAAAAATAGCGGCCAAGGGCCTATGGCCGTTACCCGCGCCACCCCGGTATCAGTGCGTCATTCAGGCGTATCCACAGATCACCGCCGGCCACACGCGGATCATTGTCCACACCGAGAACGGGGACGGCGCCCATCAGGGCATTGGTCGCGAGCAGGTGATCCGCGGACAACAACGCCGCAGGCCTGACCGGACGGCTGGAAATGCGATACCCCCAAGCCTGAAGTTGACGGCAAACAGTTTGGGCCATGACACCGGGCAGCACCGCCGATGATTGGGGGCGGATCACCTCCCGACCGTTGACCAGCAGCAGGTTGGCGGTGTTGGTCTCGGAAACCGTTCCGTCGGGATTGAGAATCAGCGCTTCATCGAAACCATTGTCGCCGGCCCACTGCCCGGAGCGCAAATAATACAGATAGTTCAAAGTCTTATGTTCGGCCAGAGGGCTCTGGCGCGGATGGGGATAGGTGCCCAGGCGAAGCCCCTCACGGCCAATGGCTTTCAGCCGGTGAGTGTATGGCCGCGCCCACACCAGCAAGCCGTGGTTCCAGGGCGCCCGGGTGCGATTGCCGCGGGTGGCCAGAATTTTAACGGCGGCGCATCCGTTATGCAGGCCATTGGCGTGGATCACTTGGGCGATGATCGTCTCCCAGGTCAGATCAGGCGGGGGGCCGGGCATCAGGGCCTGCCAGGTGCGGACCAAACGCGCCAGGTGATCACCAAGCAGCGGCGCCCGGCCCTGATCCGCCCGCAGGGTCTCAAAAAAGCCATAGCCGTACAGCAATCCCTGATCGGTTACGGCAACCCCGGCTTTATCAATGGGCCGCAAGCAGCCGTTTTGCCATACCATGGCGTGCCGGTCCCTGCCCGTTGCGTTCTTCCGGCAAGCCGCCATCAGGGTGCGGCCCTTGTGCAGGGTCTCCTCATACTCCGCCCGGGGTTGGGAGTCGAAAACGATACCGCCGCCCACCGAGAAAAACAGCGTGTCGTCTACAATGGTGGCCGTGCGGATAGCGATTGAAAGATCCATGGTATCGTGAAAGCTGATATAACCGATGCTGCCGCAATAAAGATGGCGGCGGCAGCTCTCAAGTTCGTCGATAATCTCCATGGACCGTATTTTGGGACAGCCGGTGATGGAACCGCCGGGAAAGGTCGCTTCTATCAGATCCACCGAATTTTTATCCTTGTCCACCACCCCCTCCACAATGGAGACCAAGTGGTGGACATTTTGGTAGGTTTCCAGGCGCTTGTGTTCGGCCACGTCCACTGAACCGGCCGAACAGACCTTGCCGATGTCGTTGCGCAGCAAATCCACGATCATGGAGAGTTCGGCGCCATCTTTTGCGCTGTTCACCAGTTGGTCGCGCATGGCCTGATCCTCTTCGGGCGTGCGCCCTCTGGGCCGGGTGCCCTTGATGGGGCGGGCCTCCACCCGGTCCCCGGTTTGCATCAGAAATCGTTCCGGCGATGTGGACACCACCTGGTGATCGCCGGCCTGCACAAATGCGAAAAAAGGCGCCGGATTCCGGACAAACAAATGGCGGAAAAGGGCAAAACCAT
>JBFFHG010000886.1:0-2425 GCA_041557055.1 Desulfosarcinaceae bacterium | reverse complement strand
TTGGCCACGATCTCCGGCGACAGTTCGTCCAGATTGGAGAAGTATTGTTTGCCGGCAACATCCAAACCCATGATACGGATCTGATCTTCCAGGTACGGCTCCAATTCTTCAACCACGAAGAGCTGGTCCACTTCAGCGGCAAAGGCCCGGATCTTTTCTTCGGGCAGTGGATAGGTCAGCCCCAGTTTGAGAATTGACGCTTCAGGCAGTATTTCTTTGACATACTGGTAAGCGATGCCGCTGGTCACCACACCTGTTTTTTTGTCGGCCCATTCGATTCGGTTCCAGGGCGTTTGTTCGGAGATCTTTTTCAACTGCGCCACCCGTTCGAGCACCTTGGGGTGACGCAATTTGGCGTGGGCCGGAATCATGACAAACTTTCGAAGATCTCTTTCAAAACCTTTGGCAGCCGGCACGACGGCTGCGGCGCCATCGCATTCCACGACCCCTTTGGAGTGGGAAACGCGCGTGGTCAGCCGCAGCATGGCCGGCGTGTCAAATGCTTCGGACAAATCCAGGGCCGTTGCCATCATCTCCTTGGCTTCCTGACTGTCGCTGGGCTCCAGCATTGGCATCTGGGCGAATTTGGCATAGAAGCGGCTGTCCTGCTCGTTCTGGGAACTGTGCATCCCCGGATCGTCGGCGCAGGCGACCACCAGCCCGCCTTTAACACCCGTATACGCCAGGGTCATCAACGGATCGGCCGCGACGTTCAGGCCGACATGTTTCATGGCGGTCAAAACGCGCACACCGGTCATGGACGCGCCCACAGCGACCTCCATGGCCACCTTTTCATTGGGCGCCCACTCGGCATACACCCCTTCATAGCGGGACAAATTTTCCACAATTTCCGTGCTCGGCGTTCCCGGATAGGCACTGGCCACTTTGATTCCGTTTTCAACGGCGCCCAGAGCAACGGCTTCATTACCGGACAATATCTTTTTCATGGTTTTTAACACTCCTTTGTCAATCTGCAATCCACCTCAATGTTAAGGGTCTATATGAACTTTTTTATCACGCGCTCAAAGCCCGGCAGGGCGTTTTCAATGGTCTTTGCGGAGACGCAGAAAGCAATGCGGAAAAAGCCCGGACCGCCAAAAGCGCTGCCCGGCACCGTGATGATGCGCTCATCCTGCAGGGCCGCCACAAAGGCCATATCGTCTTCAACGGGCGACTTGGGAAACAGATAGAATGTGCCGGGCGGGGTAATGAACTCATATCCGCATTGGGCCAAGCCATCGGTCAGCAAGCTGCGATTGTAGGCATAGGCGCTCATATCCACGGATGCATCCAGAACTTTGGGTATGATTCGCTGCATCAGGGCCGGGGCATTGACAAATCCCAGGGTGCGATTGTTCAGAGCCATGGCGTTGAGCAGGTCGGCTTTGTGGGTGGCGGAAGGATGCACGGCAAGGTAACCGATGCGCTCGCCGGGTATGGACAGATCCTTTGAAAAGGATGTAACGGCAATGCTTTCATTATAGCAGGCCAGAATGCCGGGCACCCGGATTCCGTCGTAGACAATGCGGCGGTACGGCTCGTCCGAGACCAGATAGATGGTATGGTTGTGTTGTTCACCGGCCTTGCACAGAAGATCGCCCAGCCGCTGCAGGCTTTCGGCCGGATAGAGCTGGCCGGTGGGGTTGTTGGGTGAATTGATCAGGACCACTTTGGTGCGGGGCGTGATCGCCCCGGCAATGGCGTTCAGATCCAGGTTGAAATCAGGCAGAGTGGGGACGGTCTTGAGCACGCCGCCGGCATTGGCGGCGTAAAAACCGTATTCCACAAAATAGGGTGCCGGCACGATCACTTCATCACCAGGGTTGAGCACCGATCTGAAAATCACGTTCAAGGCGCCGGCTGCACCGCAGGTCATGATGATCTCGCCGGCGGTCAGATCCACATCTTGATCCCGGCTGACGAAATCGGCCACCGCCCGTCGGGTCTCCGGATACCCGGTGTTGGGCATGTACCCGTGTACACCCGTTTCCGAAAAAGCGGCGGTGCGGATCAATTCCCGGGTGAATTCCGGCGGCGGGGGCAAATTGGGATTGCCGATGCTGAAATCGTAGACATTGCCGGCACCGTGTTCGGCCTTGAGTCGAGCCCCCTTTTCAAACATCTCGCGAATCAGCGATGATTTGGACATAATACTTTTAATATTATCGGCGATGGACATGGTCCTCCTTATGGTTGGTGCGGCTTGAGCCATCAGGCGCTGTCCCTGTGCCCCGGCGGGGCAGGCATGACCAGGACGGCCATGTTAAAAAATCGCAGCCACATGGCCAGCGGACGATAGCGGATTAAGGGCGAGAGGCCCCCGGTTGTTTGTTAATTTTGTCGAAGTTATTTTATAAATTTAATTAAATTTAAAAATAAAAATAATATTATTTTTTTTTTTTTGTTTTTTACTTATTTTATAAGC
>JBFFHG010000885.1:0-2427 GCA_041557055.1 Desulfosarcinaceae bacterium | reverse complement strand
GAGCAATAGTTTTACCAATCAATGCCTTGCCCAAATCGCACTGGCCACCGAATCCCATGAAAAAAAGGTTTATACGCTTCCCAAGGCGTTGGATGAGGAGGTGGCCCGCTTACATCTGGGCCGGTTGGGGGTAACCTTGAGCCGTTTGACTCAAAAACAGGCGGACTATTTGGGGATTCCGGTGAGCGGTCCGTTTAAGCCCGACCATTACCGCTATTAGCCCTGCTATTTGGCCCGCTATCCCGTTGGCTCGATTTCCACGAATCCGGAACCGGGCTAACGGGCAACGGGTAGCGGGCCAACGCGATTGTGTTTGATTTCATCGATGCGTTCATATCCCTTGCGGACCTCTGACAGCTCTTGAGGGTTGCCGGCCATTTGTTTGGCGCGGTCCATGGACGCCAGGCCGGCCTCAATATCCCCTTTGTATGCCAAAGCAACGCCTATTCCCACATAGGCCTTGATAAAATGAGGGTTCAATTCTTTGGCCCGGCTGAATTCCCGGTAGGCATCTTCCACTTTTCCGCGTCCAAGCAATTGATGCCCGGCGGCGACATGCTGCTCCGGAGTGTCCAAACCGGGTCTTACAAAAATAGTATCCGGTCCGCAGGCTGAAACCACAAGACCCACCAAAAAAACCACCAGGCATTTCATTTTCATCATCGCGGCACCTCATCCGTTAATCCAGGATAATGACCACGCGGCACTGCTTTAAGAATTCCAAATGGGAAGATGCGCCGCGAATTTTTGATGCATCGGTATTGCTGATGACAATATCGCAACTTCCTTTGGCAACAGTCCGCAGCCCTTTCACCCGTAAGGGGTTGGGGGCGATTCGCGGTAAACTCAATTTATTGTCGATCCCTTTAATATATCGGCACATGCCGTTTTGAACGGCATACTCACGGCTCACATAAGCCGGACCATAGACCGCCTGGCCGTTTTCATCCAATAAAACCGGTACCATGGCGGGGGCTGCCCCCACACCCCTGGCGTCAACCAGCAAGCCGGTGTAAACATCCGGCTTGGTCCCGCCGTTTTGATTCCCAACAGTTCTCACCGGATACCCTTGGTGATTTACCGTCCTGTTACCGTTCAATGGTTTAATGGCCTCCACCTGTCGAATTTCCGACGGCAGCATAAGCTGGGCAAACCCGCCGAAAAGGCTCATTTCAATCGTCACAGCCATACTGCCGCCGGGGATCGGTGTGGTTTCCACAAGTTTGGCTGCCGAGGTCATCTCCTCAATCTTGAACCGAATTTTTTTTTGGGCGTCAAGCAGATCGCATAGGTGAGTGTCGTGGCTCATACGCAAATTTTCCAACGTTTGCAATAAATTATGAGATGCATCAAGGGAGATTGGTTCAATTTTACGGATCTGTTCAGGCGGGTTGCCGAAATCAAAAATTGGGCCCATCCCCGTGGCGGTCACCACGCCCTGGGTCCAATTGATACAACCGGAGGAAAACTGTTCAATAAATTCCGAGGCTGGTTCGGCATTGCCCACCAGTGGGGCAACCCAGAAGCACCAACAGCCTAGGATGAGCCACAGTTGCATTTTCATCTATTAATCTTAGATAGTTATCTAATTCGATTGACCGTAGCGATCAATATATTGTAAGACTCTTAGGAAGTCAACCAAACCACATCAACAAAGCAAGAGGGACCGAGCCCCGAACCATGGAACAGGTCATCGGCTACATCGGCCGCAAGGCGATTCGCTCGATCAATCATATCCTGGACCTGGTTGCGTTTGCCTATCGGATTCTCGTCCTGGTCCTGTCGCGTCCCAGGGCCGGGCGAACTCTCATTGGGCGGGTCATCATTCAACAACTCTATTTTACGGCGGTTCAGGCCCTGCCGGTGATTATTCCCATCGCCCTTTTGATTGGAAGCGCGATTATTATCCAATTCGCCAAACTGTCCGGACAGTATGACTTTGGCCGCATTTCGGTGCTTATAATCGTTCGGGAGGTCGGGCCCATCATTACGGCCATGATGGTCATCCTGCGATCTGCTACGGCTGTTACGATTGAAGTCAGTTACATGCGGGTTTTGTATGAGTTGGATGCCATGGAGATGAACGGCCTGGATCCTTTACGAATCGTCTGCGTACCCCGTTTGGTGGGAATAACCTCGGCCCTGTTGGGATTGTTCATCGTATTTGATCTGATTTCCATTTTCGGGGGATATGCCGTTATCTGGTTGCTTACCTATATCCCCATGGGCAATTTTCTTTTTCAGATTGCCAAAGCCATCACCCTTGCCGACATTGCTGTGGGGATGATCAAAGCGATCATGTTTGGGGTGACCATAACCGTGACATGCTTGTATCGGGGATTTGAAATGAAACGCCAGATTACCGAGGTGCCTGTCGCCACTTCACGATCCGCCGTGGAGTGCTTTTTCTATTGCCTGGTTATCAAT
>JBFFHG010000884.1:0-2435 GCA_041557055.1 Desulfosarcinaceae bacterium | reverse complement strand
TTTAAAAGCCGAACCCGGCTGACGCCTGGCATCAACAGCGCGATTAAACGAGGCGTGGGTTGCATCTCTGCCGCCGACCATAGCCGCGATGCTGCCGGTCGCCAACATCTGGCTTAAAACAACGTTGCGGCGCCTGATGGCCAATTGGGGATTGATCAGGGGAGAATAGCGTGACGGCCCTTTGGGCAGACCCGCAATCATGGCGCATTGAGCCAGGGACAGCTCCGTGACCGGTTTGTCAAAGTAGACACGAGCAGCAGATGCAACCCCGTATGCGCCGCTGCCAAAGTAAATTTGATTCAAATAAAGGGAGAGAATCTCATTTTTAGTATAGCGGCGTTCAAGTTGGAGGGCCAAAACAGCCTCTCTCAACTTTCTTGAAAGTGTTTTGCGGGGCGTCAAAAACAGCGTTTTAGCCAATTGCTGTGTAAGGGTGCTGGCACCTTGTGCAAAACGACCTCTACGAATATTTTGCACCATGGCTCTTAAAATACCTTTGACGGCCAATCCGCTGTGCTCATAAAAACGCCGGTCTTCGGTGGTCAGCAATGCGGTTATCAGAATGCCGGGAATTTGAGAAATGGGGATCGGGTCCCGCTTTTCAACAAAAAATTCGTCCAGCAGGATCTGATCTGATGTGTAAATCCGGGTGATCGCCGACGGTCTGTAGTTTTCCAAGGATTGAATTTGGGGGAGGTCATGGGTCAATGACAGGAAGGCGCCTGCTGTGGCGCCGCAAAAAAGGCCGGTGACGGCCACAATCCAGATCCATCCTTTTTGGTGTTTGTCCTGCATTGCTTTGGCCGTGTCGGCGCGACTCAATTTTTTGCCGGGTTTGGAAGTTGACGAACTTTCACTTTGGAGGTAGATACTATCTGATTTTTGCGGTTATTACCAGCTCTGTGCCGAAATATTTATGTTACTCTGAGCGTCTTTAAACTGATATATGTTGAAACCGCACTGTTGCGACAGAGGAGTTTTTGCATGTCCCGTCACCATCATGATCATTCATCCGGACAAACCGGCCATACAATCACATTTCCGGAAAAAGCCCATAAATTGATGGATCATTGGATCAAGCACAATGACGATCACGCCCAAAGCTATCACCAGTGGGCGGATGCTTTCAGGGAGAACGGGCTGGGGGCGGCCGCGGTTCTGCTTGAATCGGCGGCCGAGCTTACCCGCCAGATCAATTTGACATTGACCGAAGCTTTACAACAAATCGAAGAGTAGCCGCTATTGCTTTTTAACCTTGACAGGCGCTTATCCGTTTGCGGAATAAATCAAACCGCTGGCAATCGGTGGCCAATTCGATAGTTGCCCGGCTGCCGGGATTGGCGGTGGTTACCCATTGACCCGCATGATCCATGATCCGAAGAATGCGATCGGGAAGGGCCGGACCGCCGGGTTTCAGGATTTCAATGGCATCACCCTGCCGGAGTTGGTTGCGAACTTCGATATGTGCCTTGTGCCTGCCTGCCGAAGCCAGAACCTTGCCGGCCAAGGCATAGGCCGGAGGCTGGGAGGGGGCGTATGACGGTGCGCCCTGATTCTGATCTTCCAGATAAAATCCGGTGCAATATCCCCGGCTGGTGATTTTGTTCAATTCTTCACGCCAATGGGGTTGCAGGGTGCATCCTTCCGGATTTGCATAATAGCTGTCTATGGCCTCCCGGTAGACCTTGACCGCCGTGGCGGCATAGTGAATCCCTTTCATGCGTCCTTCGATTTTCAATGAACGGATGCCGGCATCAATCATGGCCGGAAGGTGGTCGACCATGCACAAGTCCTTTGAGTTGAAAATATACGTGCCGTGTTCGTCCTCGGCCATGGGGAAATATTGACCCGGCCGGGTCTCTTCCATCACCGCATACTGGAAGCGGCACGGCTGGCAGCACATTCCCTGGTTACTGGGGCGGCGCGCCATATAGTTGCTCATCAGGCAACGGCCGGAGTAAGAGATACACATGGCGCCGTGAACAAAGGCCTCAATTTCGACGGCACCATTTGCTGCAAGGCGGGAGATCTCCGTCAAGGAGAGTTCCCGGGCGGCATTAACGCGGCGAACACCCTGGTTTTGCCAGAATTTGACAGCTTCGTGATTGGTGGTGTTGGCCTGGGTGCTTAAATGCAGCGCAAGTTCAGGTGCGGTTCGGCGGACAATGGAGACAATTGCCGGGTCCGCCGCGATAAGGCCGTCCGGTCCCATGGCGCCGAGTTGCCGGATGTAGGTCTCAATGGCAGCCAGATCCTTGGGCCGGGCGAAGATGTTCACCGCTACATAAACCCTGGCGCCATAATCGTGGGCCAGGTCAATGGCGGCCCTGATTTCCTCAAGGCTGAAGTTGCCGGAAAAGTTACGCAGGCTGAATTCCTTACCCGCCAGGTAGACAGCATCAGCTCCATAGTGCAGAACGATCTCAAGCTTTTCA
>JBFFHG010000883.1:0-2443 GCA_041557055.1 Desulfosarcinaceae bacterium | reverse complement strand
GTGGTAAAAAAGGGATCGAACATTTTGGCTTGAATGTCGGCCGGGATTCCATGACCGGTGTCGGAAAAAGACATCCGCAAATGGGGCCCCGGCAGCAGGTTCCGTTCTCTTTCCGTTTCGGACGGGCTCAGGATAACGTTTTTGAGCTCTACACTGAACGTGCCCCCATGGTTGCGCATGGCGTGCTGGGCGTTGGTGCACAAGTTAATGACGATCTGATGAAGATGGATGGGATCGGCCAGGATATAGGCTTCGGACTCCAGCATCATGCGGATCATGATGTTGGCTGAAATGGTGGATCGCAGCAGGCTCAGCGCTTCTTTGAGAATGGTCTTGGGCTGGACGGGTTTGCGAATTTCCTGGTTTTGCCGGCTGAAGGCCAGAATTTGCTTGATCAGCTCGGTGGCCCGCAGGCTCGCCTGCTGGATCTCCCTAAGGAATTCAGCCACATCAGGCTGGTCCTTCACAATGCTCAGCGCCAGGTCCGTGTATCCCACCACCGCACCCAGGATATTGTTGAAATCATGCACGATACCGCCGGCCAAACGGCCGATGGCCTCCATTTTGGAAGCCTGTCTCAGATTGGCTTCCAGTTTTTTGCTGCGGGTGATGTCCTTGGCGCACAGGACAAATCCTTTGATGCGGTTGGCGCCTTTCTCATAATGGGGATAGAAATCCATCTTCAGACAGCGCCTGGATTGATCTGTGGCCGGGTGCCAGATTTGCAGACGGCCCTGGCGGCCTTGAAAGCAAATTTCGGCCGCCGGCCGGATGGTCGTATTGAAAAACGCTTCGCCCACAACTGCCGGCATGGGTTGTCCCACGATCTGCTCGGCCGTCAGGCCGTGGAAGGCAGCATAAGCCCTGTTGACGACCTGATAAATGTAGCTGCTGTCCAGCAAGGCCAGTTGATCATTGGATGTGGCGGCGATGTGCCGGTATTTTTCCAGAATCCGTTGATTGATCAGTTTTTCCAGGGCAATGGCCGCGGGCCGGGCAAACAGGGTGATAAGGGTTTCGACCAGGGGGGCGTCCTTGATACTCTTTTGAAAGAGCGCCGCCATTACGCCGAAAGGCCTGTCATGGCTATCCCTGAGTTGTACGCCGATATAGCCGTTGATCTTTTTCTCTTTCAGCCAACGGCATTGGGGATACTGTCCGGTCGCTTCCGACGGGTGCGACCGTAAGGTTGTGTCCAGCAGATGGCGGCAGGGGGCTGTAGCGAGAGGGTAGTCGAAATTGGCGGCCAAATCACCTTTGACAGCCACCGCAATGGTTTGAACCTGGGTATGATCCGGGCCGAAAGTCCCGACGAAAACCGTGTGGGCCATAAAAACTTTGCAAAGCTTGAGGACCAGGGCGTTGAAAAAGAGCTGTCCGTTTTTGGAAATTACCCGGCGTTCCACCGCGCGCATGGCTTTCTCAAAAATTCTGTTGGGCGTGATGTCTTCAATGATCTCCTTGACATACTGCAAGGTGCCGTCGGCCCTGAACTCAGCGGGATGGGCTGTTCTTCGCAGTATGCGGCGGTGGTTACCCCTGATGCGCACCTCGCATTCGTCAACGTGGGACTGCCGGTCATCGAAGCATTGCCGGACGGCACAGCGGGTGCACGGTTCGTCGGATGCATAGAGCACCTTATGACAAGGCTGATCAACAATGGCCATGCCGAAATAGGCCAAAGCCGGCGGATCGGCCCATGCGATGATCAAATCCCGGCTGATCACCAGGGTCATGGCATGCGGTTCGCCCTGGGCTGCACTTGCACCATTCGCTTCTTTCATGGTCGACCTCTCCGATGGTTTTTCAATAACCGGATTTGCTGTTTGCCTCAGTGAGCGCAGCGGCATGGCCGAAGTATCGTTTAATGGGGTTTACTGTGCGGTTGGTTGGAGATCGAACTCGTGGCGGTGTCTGGTCAATAGCTATACCGAAAAAATCCTATCGTTGCTGAAGCGAAGTTGACGATTTCAAGTGTCGCGTGAAGATCTTGGCAAATGCGGCTATGCACAGTTGATCCGGATTTTCAATATGCATTGTTCTTCTATATTAAAATACCAAAAGCCGCGTCGGTTTGGCAAGGATATTAATTAAATTCTTCTCAATGGGGCCCAGGGCACAGGCCGTCACCAGGGCAATCGGAACCCGCAGGTCCCGGCCGGCCAGAGGGCGTAACTGTTTTTCTTGAGGGCTTCCGCCATTGCTTCCAACGATTGTCTGCATTTGTTTCGGAGTGCGGTTTTAAAGCCGCCTTTCAGTAGTTGAGGGTCGTGGAGAAAAAACTTTTTTCTCCGCGACCCTCAAGACTCAATGCAGTAGCATTGGTGGTTTTATGACCCCATCAAGACTCTGGCAACGGCTGGATTAGGGTTCTCTCTTCCGTGGCCCCGGCTTGCTCGTGCGACCGGTCTTTGGAATGGTCCTTGGCCACCAGCATGTAGAT
>JBFFHG010000882.1:0-2446 GCA_041557055.1 Desulfosarcinaceae bacterium | reverse complement strand
ACTATCGGATTCGGGCGGTTTCTCCGGCCGGCGCCCAGGGGTTGATGCAACTCATGCCGGCCACCGCTGATGAGTTGGGCGTAGAAGACCCCTTTAACATCGATCAGAACATTCACGGGGGAGCCCAATACCTTCGAAACATGTTGGATCAATTCAATGGAGATATCAAACTGGCCCTGAGTGCTTACAACGCAGGCCCCGGAACGGTGGCCAGGTATGGCGGCAACGTACCCTATGCCGAGACCCAACAGTACATCCATCGTGTGTTGCGGTACGTCGATGAATTTTCAGCACAGGGTGTATAGGGCGTGGTTTCAAAACCTTGACCTTGGACCCGGGGTGATTTTTAAACCACTTATAGAAAATGGCTCCGCCCTCCAGGGCAATTTCTATGTTTTCGTTGTATTGCCGCCGATGTTGCCGGTACTTCCGAGCTCTTCCCCTATTGACGGGACAGCCATGTTGATGCTTTATAGCAAAGGGGCCGTTTCAATCACAAGGAGGGGGCATGACTTACCAAAGTATCACCGCAGAAGTGAATGATCGTTTTGTGGGGACGATTACATTGAACCGTCCGGAGCAGCTCAATGCATTCAATAGTCTTTTGGCGGAAGAACTTTTTCAGGCGTTGACTGTTTTGGATGATGATTCCAAGGTGCGGGTGGTGCGTTTGAAGGGCTCCGGCAAAGCATTTTGCGCTGGAATCGACGTGAACGAGCTGGCCGGAAAATCAACATTGGAATACCGCGCCTGGATTGAACACATGGAGCGACCGCTGGTGGCCATTTCCAAAATGAAAAAGCCGGTTATCGCCCAGGTGCAAGGGGTGGCGGCCGCCAATGGCGCCGGGCTGGTGGCCGCCGCCGATCTGGCCGTTGCAGCAGAGGATGCCCGGTTCGGGCTCACGGCCATTAATGTCGGGCTCAATTGCGTCGGTCCGGTGATTCCCGTATCAAAATCCGTAGGCCGCAAAAGGGCTCTGGAACTTTTGTTTTTCGGAGAACTGATCAAGGCGCCCCAGGCCTTGGAGATAGGGTTGATCAATCGCGTTGTCTCCAAAGACAATCTGGAAAACGAGGGGCTTGCCTGGGCTGAAAAACTGGCTGGCAAGAGTCCCGTGGCCCTGCAAATTGCAAAGCAGGCATTTTATGCTGCCAGCGATATGACCTATGTCCAGCAATTTGACTACATGAATGAAGCCTTTGCCCGGCTCTGTTCATCCCATGACGCCAAAGAGGGGGTGGCCGCGTTTTTTGAAAAAAGACCGCCCAAGTGGCAGGAAAAGTAAACACGCTGCCGCTGAGTTTTATCGTGAGCGTCCATCCATAAATGGCCAATTTGCCCGATATCTGTGTTGTGCTCAAAATTTTTCGCACGCCTTGATCCCGACCAAATTTGTCTGTTTCCGGATGGGCACTGATTGAATTTGAATATGCTGAAAATCCGATGCATCGTATTATCATTCAGAACATACGCCACAAAGGCCGGGCGCTTTTAATTCCGGTTCTTTTTGCCATGACACTATCGTTTTGCACCACGCCCCCGGTGCTTGAGCCGCAGCCCGAACAGCAGCGCGAGCCGCAACCGCAGCAGGCTTCACCCCCGGTCCGGCCGGCGATAATTCACAGCGATCTGCCCGCCATTCAATTCACCATCCAGGTGGGGGCCTTCTCCACAACCGAGCGTGCGGCTGCTTACGCCGATGCCTTGCTGAAACTTGGCCTGGATGCTTATTACTTCATTGACGGGGATGGCCTGTGCAAGGTGCGGTTTGAACGTTTTGATACCAAGGCGGCGGCCCAACAGCGGGCATTCGAGCTTCAGACTTCAGGGGCGATCGATGCGTTTTACATTGTTCATCCGGTGGTCAATGACGACCCCATTGATCCCCAGCTATCCCTGCGCAAAAACATTGTGCAGACTGCCGGTCGTTTTATCGGCACCCCCTATCGCTGGGGGGGCGAATCCGCCCGAGGGTTTGACTGCAGCGGGTTGACCATGACGGTCTATCGCCTCAACGGTCTGGAGTTGCCCCGCAATTCGCGCGCCCAATACAAAGCGGGAAAACCTATCCAGCGCAGCGCGATTCAAGCCGGCGATTTGGTTTTTTTTGCCACCGACGGCAAGCGGCGGGTCTCCCATGTCGGCGTTTATTGTGGCAAAGGCCAATTCATCCATGCACCAGGCCGGGGAAAACGAATCCGCATCTCCGCGATGTCCAATGGCTATTTTACGCGCAGGTACATGGGCGCGCGCCGCTATTTCTGAAACCAAAAAATCTCATATTCGTAATTCCTTGTGCAAAAAAAGTAACCACCGCCTGTCACGCAGAATTCTGAAATATTGATAGAAACGGTTTTAAAATCCGTCACCGGGCTCGACCCCGGTGACGGGTAGGTGATTTAAATGCTAAAATTTTAAATGTATTCAAATAGTTGAAGGTATT
>JBFFHG010000881.1:0-2447 GCA_041557055.1 Desulfosarcinaceae bacterium | reverse complement strand
TGCGCCGCTTGTCGACGATGGCCAGTCCGGCTTCAAGGCGTTTAGCAAACGCCCTGGCACGCTCCACCCCGCCGGCATCCGGTGAAACGATGACAATGTCGTTATGCAGGTGATTTCGGATATATTTCAAGATGATCGGTGCGGCAAACAGGTTGTCTACCGGGATATTAAAGAAGCCCTGTATCTGACCGGCGTGCAAATCCATGGTGATGACACGGCCGGCACCAGCAGTGGTTAGCAGATCGGCAATCAGCTTGGCGCTGATGGGAACACGCGGCGCCACCTTCTTATCCTGCCTCGCATAGCCGTAATAGGGCATTACAGCCGTAATGCTTCTGGCCGAGGAGCGCTTCACGGCGTCAATCATCAGAAGCAGTTCGAACAGATGGTTGTTAACCGGGGAGCAGGTGGACTGGATAACGAATACGTCCTTGGTGCGAACATTGTCTTCTATTTCGATCTGGATCTCACCATCGCTGAAGGTGGTCAGTTTGGCACCACCCAGCGGCATTTTCAGATAGTCACAGATTCGCGATGCAAGAGCTTGATTGGAGTTGCCCGAAAAGATCCAGAAATCATTTAATGTTCTGCTTGCCACGATGTGAATATCCCTTCTATTGCCAATTTTGGTGGTGAAACCGAAAGTTGGCTGGGGCGGGAGGATTCGAACCTCCGAATGCAGGAACCAAAATCCTGTGTCTTACCGCTTGACGACGCCCCAGCAAAATATTTTAAACTTGCGTGCGATCCTTTTCCCCAGATTAATGGCCCGTCACGTCAGCAATCGGGTAGCGTATGCTTGCCATGCACCCGACCACGCGTCCAATAGGCAAAGCCTTTTCCCGGCGCTCTTAGCAGCGGCTTCGTCACTGAACAGACCAAAGACCGTCGATCCGCTGCCTGTCATCATGGAACCGATAGCACCTTGATCTCGAAGCATTTTCTTGATTTTCGCAATTACCGGAAAGCGGCGAATCACCTCTGCTTCCAAATCGTTATGCAAGTGATGGTTTGCACTGAATTTTCCGTTTTTAAAAGGCAAGTACCTAAGTTTTTTTTTCGATTTTGTCAATCCTAATTTAAGGTTTTTAAAGACCTCAGCGGTAGAGATGGCAATGTCGGGATAGACGAGCAGGGCCCCCAACGAGGGCAACCCATGGTATGGCGCCAACCGCTCACCGATACCCGAGGCCACCGCCGGGCGCCGATCAACAAAGAAGGGCACATCGGCGCCGAGACCCACGGCCAGCGCCATCAGACGATCACGGTCAAAAGGATTGCCATGGAATCGATTGAGGCCTGTCAGCACTGTAGCGGCATCACTGCTGCCGCCGCCGAGACCACCGCCCACCGGTATCTGCTTGTCCAATTGGACAGAGACATTCCGAGGATGGATGTCAGTATCCCTGGATAACGTTTGATTAAAAAGCGTTACCGCTTTCATTGCCAGATTGGTCGCGTCGGCAGGCACTTCCGGGTGGTTGCACTCAATTCGATCTTTGGAAACACCTATTTTGAGTTGCAGCCGGTCATAGAGGGCCACACAGCACATCAGGGACAGCAAGTCATGGTAACCGTCCGGTCGCCGTCCTACGATATGCAAACAGAGGTTGAGTTTGGCCGGGGCCAGCAGCACCAAAGAGTTCACGGATTCGTTGGTCGATCGACGCACTGTACCGGTACACATAGGCTGCCCCGGGGATGGTCACCCCATATCCGTCCGGCCTTTTACCGCACAGATCGAAGGTGCTGGTGAGGATGCAGCGCCTGCTCGCAGCGCCGCTCCCTCGTTTTAGCCTTTCTCTTTCACGTAGAACATTCTCAACTCGTAAAGGACATTTTTGAGAATGTTATCCTCATCAGTGGTGAGATTGCCCTTGGTCTTCTCCTCCAGCAGGGCCAACAGGTCGATGGTCTGCTTGGCCAGAGGCAGGCTCTTCACCTTCTGACCGGAGGCAGGGTCCTCGAGCATACCCAGCTGCACCAACGCAGAGGAATTCAACGACAGAATGAACGTGGAAAAATCGATCTTGGGCAGAGCGAAATCTTTACTCTGGTCATCAGACGGCATGTCCCCTCCTTTATGATCGTCGGCCATAGCCCCTTCTCCATTTTGGGTCAATTCGATGTGGGGCCGTTTTTTCGGGTCATCATTGGCTGGGTGGACCGATGCCTTCTCGTCCATCCCATCCTGAAATAGCTATCCGCGCTTGGTTGCCGATCGGCCGCTGCACAAGGCAGCGGCCATTAATCATTTAAAATTCCAATGGGATAACAGTTTTAACCGTCTTGAGACTGCGCAACTCTTCTACCACCTCGTTGGGAATGGGTGTGTCAGTACAGAGGAAGATAATATTGCGGTCTCCACCCTCCTCCTGCCCCACCTGCATTCGGGCGATGTTGATCTTGTGCTTGCCCAGGCAGGTACCGATTTCACCGATGGATCC
>JBFFHG010000880.1:0-2455 GCA_041557055.1 Desulfosarcinaceae bacterium | reverse complement strand
GATCTCATCCCCATTTTTGTTTATACGCGCTTTGGGAAAACTTTTGCGAAAAACGTGCAGCATACCTTCATTTTCAACAAGCACGGTGGCTGTAAAAACGGCATACCCGTTTTTTACAGCCACTTTTTCAAGCTCTTTCAGCAGATAGGTAGCAACACCCATACCCTGAAAATCCTCGCGCACCACAAATGCAACTTCCGCGACGCGGGCATCCCGCTCCGCGTATGTGCCGATCGCCATAATCTCTTGATTGCCTTTGCTTCGTATAAGTCCGATCAATGAAATATTCTTGCGATAATCGATTTTGGCCCAGTGGCTCTGGGCCATTTGGCGTGAAAAAACCTGAATATGTTGAAAAAACCTCATGTAAATGGTTTTTTCTTCCAGTGAGTAGAAAAAATTGCGGTAAGCGATTTGATCCGAAGGCAGCAACGGCCGCACAATCATGATCCGACCGTTGCTCAATTG
Source organism: Desulfosarcinaceae bacterium (assembly GCA_041557055.1). GTDB lineage: Bacteria > Desulfobacterota > Desulfobacteria > Desulfobacterales > Desulfosarcinaceae > JARRKU01. The sequence goes on along the minus strand of JBFFHG010000880.1, from coordinate 1,987 downwards.
AAAACGGCTTTTATACGCTTCGATAAACATAAGATCTTCAGCCGGGGGCGGCAACTGATCGAAAAAGATATAACGATTGTGTTTGGCTTCATCGATCAGTGCTTGACGAAAATCGGGGTGCGCAATCTGGGCCAATTCAATAACCCGTTGATAGATGCTCTTTCCTTTTAACTGCGCAATGCCGTATTCGGTCACCACAAAATTGACATCGGCCCTTAAGGTGGCAAGCCCCGCACCCGCGCTCAAGTTGGTCACAATCCGCGATACCGTGCCGCTTTTGGCCGTCGAAGGCAAGGCGATGATGGACATCCCCCCCTTGGAGAGCGCTGCGCCGCGGATGAAATTGGCCTGGTCGCCGGTACCGCTGAAATATTGCCGGCCCACCGAATCCGAACAGACCTGGCCGGTCAGATCCACCTCCAGGGCCGAAGTGATGGAAATAAAATTATCGTTTTGCCCAATAATGCGGGGGTCCGTTACAAATTCCGCCGTGCCGAAATAGAATTTAGGGTTGTCGTCAATATAGTCGTAAGAGATTCCGGACCCCATGCAAAAGGTGGCCACAGCCCGGTCCGTAAAAAAGTTTTTATTCTTGTTGGTGATCACCCCCATCTCAATAAGCGGAATAAACATGTCGGTGATCATGTGGGTATGAATGCCCAAATCGTTTTTGGTGTCCAGATATTTTAAAATAGCATACGGCATTTGGCCGTAACCGGCCTGAAAAGTGCTGCCGTCGTCAATCAGTTCGCAAACATAGCGGGCGATTCGCCGGGCGGTGGCCTCATCCGAGACCTCGGGTACAAGTACCGGAAGATCCTCATCATGGTAAACAAGAAAATCGATGTCGTCCACATGAATAAAGCTGTCTCCGTGGGTGCGGGGCATGTTCGCATTGACCTGGGCGATGACCAGTTTGGCGCTCCGCACGGCCTCACGGGTGACGTCCACGGAAACACCCAAACTGGATAGACCGAATCGGTCCGGAGGACTGACTTGAATCAAGGCAACGTCCAAACTGATTTGATTGTTTCTGAAAAATTTCGGAATTTCCGAAAGGTAGGCTGGAATGTAATCGATTTTACCCTCAAAGAGAGCCTCCCGCATGGGAAATGTGACAAAAAAAAGCTTCAGGGCGAAACGTTTAAAAAACGCTTTATCATTCAAATAGCGGTCAAAGGTAAACGACAGCATTTGAAAAACCATGATATCCTGAATGCGCTTATCTCCCACCATTTTATCGATCAAATACTGCGGTTCGCCACACCCCGAGCCGATAAATACACGACTGCCAATCCTTATTTTTGAAAGCGCCTGTTCAGCGTTGACCACGATTGCCATATTCGTTGATGCCTCCCCAAAGCCATGGGCGTGCGCCTCACCGCAACGAGGTGAATAAAACCGGGGCAAGATGCGATTGATTCAGAATCGTTTATTCCTTGTTCATTCGTTTGGTCTCTCCGCCAAAATCAAAGCGGTTTTTTGGCGGCGTCCCTGGTCCTTGAATAGATGATTCCGGTAAAAGCCAGGCAAATTCCGAATATTAGAAAAGCAATTCTGAAAGCATCGGGTGGCACCTCTCCTTGCGGGTAAAACCATTTCAATCCGCTGCCGAGCCCGTGAAGAAAGAAGGCGACCCCCATAATGGTGAAAAAATTGATGCCGGCCATGGCGGCGCCGGCGCGCTTCAAAGACACCAGATCTTTGATGTGCGCATACATAATTTGCCCCGCCCCGCTGAAAAATCCAAAGCAAAAAAAGATGACAAAGAATATCGGCAACCAGGTATGCCTGGAAACAACGGCCAGCAGAACCAGACTGATCGCCATGACCCCCAGGCCGGCCACGATGAAACCTTTTCGGGTGTGAAAAAAGGCATCGGACATCCATCCGAAGATCGGGCTTCCCAGAATCAGGCCGATGTTCATGACCAACAACACGTTTCCTGTCATCAACTGGGAAATCCCGATGGTGTTCATCAAATAGG
>JBFFHG010000879.1:0-2459 GCA_041557055.1 Desulfosarcinaceae bacterium | reverse complement strand
CGGATCGCACACATTGTCGATCCGGATTTTTACCCCCGCATACTGGCGGTGGAGGGCCGAATTGGCCTATTTGGCTGCGGCTCGAAATATCATCAAGTATCTGTTTGTTCCGGATGAATCGAACGCGCTTCCATTGAGACCCACGGGTGGATGTAACCCAGGAGGCGGAGCTATATATGCCGATTGCCGATCTGTTGGCCGGTTACGGGCAAAATGGGTGCGGGTGAATCGTCAGAGTGGAGATATGCCATGCAATTAATTGATCTCGAGGCCCAGCAGGCCCGAATAAGAGCGCAACTGGAAAAACGGATTCATAAGGTTCTCGATCACGGCACCTACATTATGGGGCCTGAAATCACGGAACTTGAGGGGTGTTTGAGCGACTTTGCCGGTGTGGATCACGCGGTTGCATGCGCATCGGGCACGGATGCCCTTCTGATGGCATTGATGGCGTTGGGCGTCGGGCCGGGCCATGCGGTTTTTACAACGCCGTTTACCTTCATCGCCACTGCGGAAGTGATTGCCCTGATCGGTGCGACGCCTGTTTTTGTGGATGTGGACCCGGAAACCTTCAATATGGACGCGCTGCAGCTATCAAAAGCGATCGAAGCGCTGGCGGCGGCGGACAACACGATCTATCCGCTGCCCGAAGCGGGAAAACGGGGATCCCTGGCGCCAAAAGGGATTATCGCCGTAGATCTCTTCGGCCTGCCGGTCGATTATACTGCAATCCGGGATATCGCCCGAAAGAACGGGCTGTTTTTGATTGGCGATTCAGCCCAGTCCCTGGGCGCGGAGTATAAAGGGAAAAAAGCGATTGCTTTTTCCCATATCGCCTGCACCTCATTTTTTCCGGCCAAGCCGTTGGGGGGGTACGGCGATGGCGGCATGTGTTTTACCGGCGATGAAGAACTCGCCCGGTCGATTCGCTCAATTCGCGTTCACGGAAAGGGCGCGCATAAATACGACAATACCCGAATCGGCATCAACGGCCGCATGGACACCCTCCAGGCCGCAATTCTTCTGGCAAAATTCGAGGTTTTCCCCGAAGAGATCGAGTTGCGGCAGGCAGCGGCCGATCGTTATACGCGCCTGTTATCCGACATCCGGACAATAAAGACGCCCACGGTGCCGGAAGGGTGTAAAAGCGCATGGGCGCAGTACTCCATCCTTGCCGGGAATAATCAGCAACGCAATGCGCTGCAACGTGCCTTGAAAGCGATGGATATTCCCACAGCGGTCTATTACCCGCTCCCGCTTCACCTGCAGCGCGCGTTTGCTTACTTGTGCTATCCGAAAACGGCGTTTCCGGTCAGCGAGTCGTTGTCGGAAAGAATTTTCAGCCTGCCGATGCACCCCTACCTGACCCGCGATCAACAAATGTCAATAGCCGCCGGCCTTTTGGAAAATGACGGCGGAACCGCCGGGTGATCGAGACCGGGCCGCTTTCAATCAGGTGCCGGCAGCGATGGGAAGAACGGTCTGCCGGCTGTGGTTCCAATAGACAAAACGGATAAAAAGTGAACAATCGGAGGAAGTTATGCAAAAATGCAATTCACCGGCCGATGAGACCGGAAAAGCAGTCAATTTCGCTTTGATCGGAGCTGCCGGATATGTGGCTCCCAAACATATGAAAGCCATCAAGGATACCGGCAACCATTTGGCGGCGGCGCTGGACCCATCCGATTCCGTGGGGGTGATGGACAGCCATTCATACGACACGGCCTTTTTCACGGAATTTGAAAGATTTGACCGTCACGCCGAAAAACTCAAACGCCTGGGGGAAGAGAAGCGTTTGCATTATGTCACCATCTGTTCGCCCAATTATTTACATGACGCCCACATCCGCTTCGCCCTGCGCATCGGCGCCCACGCCATATGTGAAAAGCCGCTGGTGCTCAATCCGTGGAACATTGACGCTCTCACGGAGATGGAAGCAGAGTCCGGCAGACGCATTTACAACATCTTGCAATTAAGGTTACATCCTGCAATTATGGCCATTAAGGCGTCGGTGGCAAAAGAGGCCCAAACGACCCGTCATGCCATTGATTTGACTTACATCACCTCACGGGGGCGATGGTATTTCACTTCATGGAAGGGGGATATCAGCAAGTCCGGCGGCGTGGCCACCAATATCGGCATCCATTTTTTCGACATGCTCATGTGGATATTCGGCAGATTGGAGTATCAGGAGTTGCATTACTCGGACGATCGGAAAATGGCCGGGTTCATGTCACTTGAAAAGGCGGATGTCAGATGGTTTCTTTCGGTTGATAAAAACGATCTGCCCCAGGCTGCCAGGGAACAAAAACAGCCGACCTATCGATCCATTACCGTGGATGGTAATGAAGTCGAATTTTCCGGGGGGTTTGCAGATCTTCACACATTGGTCTATAAAGACATCCTGTCAGGCGGTGGATATGGCGTGGGCGATGCCCGCCCCTCCATCGAAGCCGTGT
>JBFFHG010000878.1:0-2473 GCA_041557055.1 Desulfosarcinaceae bacterium | reverse complement strand
CTCACTTCAACCGGGCCGATATGCAATGCTATCGGTTTGCGACACGGGATGCGGCATAGATCCGGCCGTTATGAATAAGATCTTTGAGCCCTATTTCACAACCAAGGCGCAAGGCAAGGGCACGGGCCTGGGGCTTGCCGTAGTGTACGGCATCGTCAGGGAACACCATGGCGATATCAAAGTATACAGCGAAGTGGGCAAGGGAACAACTTTCAATGTCTACATCCCCTTAACGGACGATTCGTTTGAAGCGGCATTACCCGAAAGGGTGGAGAACTATCCAACCGGCAGCGAACGTGTTCTGTTGATTGACGATGAAGAAATGATTGTGGAGATGGAAAAGCTCTTGCTTGAACGTCTCGGTTACCAAGTGACCACCCGGTTGAGCAGTGTGGATGCCCTGGAAGCGTTCAGGGCCAATCCGGACGCCTATGATCTGGTAATTTCCGACATGACCATGCCGAACATGACCGGCGATCAACTGGCCGAAGAATTGATTGGGATCAATCCGGGGATACCGATCATTATCTGTACCGGGTTCAGCGAGAGAATCGGCCGGGACAGGGCCAAAGCCATTGGCATAAAAGAATTTCTGATGAAGCCGATGACCATATCGGAAATGTCTCGGAAGATCAGAGATGTTCTGGATAAATGACGGAAAGACTGATAAAATATTGAAATTGAAAAAACTCAATCACACACATTTCTAATCAATCAATCCGAACCGGCCGCCTTATGAAAAACCCGGGTTTAGCTTAAACGGCGCGGTCCGACTGCCGGTTGAGGCGCCAATAGAGTCCCCGGCCGGCCATCAACTGGTCGTGGGTGCCCTGTTCGGCCACCTGCCCATCCTTGAGCACTGCGATTTTATCGGCTGTCCGGGCGGTGGAGAGGCGATGGGCCACGATGATAAAGGTGCGCCCCTGCATCAAATTCCGCAGGGCCTCATGCACGGCGGCCTCGGTCTGGGAATCGATATAGGAAGTGGCCTCATCCAGCAGAATGATCCGGGGGTTTCGGGCCAAGGCCCCCGCAATGGCCCCCAACTTGCGTTCACCGCTGGAAAGACCGCTGCCGCCTTTGACCAGCACGGTATCCAGCCCTTGGGGAAGACGCGCCATCAACGCCCCGCAATTGGCGGCCGCCACGATCTGTTCCACATAGGCCCTATCCTGGCCGGCAGACGCGGCGTCCCCGTCGGGGAAGATATTCCGGCGCAGGGTTCCTGAAAAGAGAACCGGTTCCTGGGGCACCAGGGCCATGAGGGACCTGAGCCGGCTCAGATCCCACTGTTGAATGGGCTGGCCCGCCAAACGAATCTCCCCCCTATCCGGATCGTAAAGGCGCAGGATCAGGTTGAGCAGGCTGGTTTTGCCGGCCCCGGTGGGCCCGACCAGCGCCAGGGTCCCGCCCTCGGGAACACTGAAGGAGACATCGCGAAGCACCTCTTCTCCCGAAGCATAGGAGAAGGTCACCCGATCCACTTCAAGCAGACAACGGGATTTGCGTGAGGTCTGATTTTCATCCGCGGAAAACACCGGCTGCGGCAATCGCTCATCCGTGTCAAGCAATTTGAAAATCCGCTCGGCCGAAGCCATGGCATTCTGAAGCAAATTGTAGTTTTCCGCCAGGTCCCTCAGGGGCCGGAAAAACATGCGCATGTAAGTCAGGGAGGCCACCAATGCGCCCAGGCTGATCACGCCGTCCAGAACATGCAGGCCGCCATACAAAATCAGGATGGCCACCGCCACAATCCCCAGCACCTCGATCATGGGCATGAACACGGCAAACATACGTATCTCCTGCATTCCCAGGCGGTAATTCTCAGCGTTCAGGGCTGCGAAATGAGCGTGGTTGGCCTGCTCCTGACCGAAACTCTGGATGGTCTTGACCCCCTCAATGGTCTCGGACATGCGGGTATTGATCTCCGCCACCTTGACCCTGAGGGCGCGGAAGACATTTCTGGCCCGGCTTGAAAAACGCCGTGTGACCCAGGCCACCAGGGGCAAAACGGAAAAACCGGCCAGGGCCAGACGCCAATCCAGAGTCAGCAGAACCGCGGCAATGCCGGCCAACAGGAAAAAATCCTTGAACACCAGAGCGATAAGGGTGGTGAACAGCTCGTGCATGTTCTGAACATCATTGGTCATACGGGTCACCAGACGGGCCACCGGCTGGCGGGTAAAAAAGGCCATGGACTGCCCCTGGATATGCTCGTAAAGCCGCACCCGCACATCGTGCATCACTCTATGCCCGGCATACTCCATGAGCATGCGCTGCACAAAGTTGCACCCGAAATCAGCCACCACCACCATCAGATAGATCAGCACGATCAGGCCAAGGCCGGCCAGGAACTGCCCCAGGGGAAGTACCTGGTCGCCTCGCTGCGATGGGCGGGCACCTCCGGCTGGTACGGCGGCAAGTTCTACGTCAATCTCCTGACGAAGGGCGTCACAGAGAAGTTCCTGGCCAT
>JBFFHG010000877.1:0-2473 GCA_041557055.1 Desulfosarcinaceae bacterium | reverse complement strand
GATACCGATCCATTTGAACAACTTCTCGCGGCTTTTGCTGCGGGTGATGGAGTAAATCAACACGTTGGGTTTCTCCTGCGCCTTAGCGTAGGCCTGATTCCAGGGCAGGCTTTTGATTGCAACCTCAAACCCGGCAGTGTGCATTACCATCTTCAGCACCTCGGTTGAAACCCCGGTGATCTTCCGGCCTTCGGTGAAATTGTACGGCGGGTACTCTTCGGTATAAATGGCCAGATCCTGGGCGTACATTGGCCTGACAAGCACAACACCAACCATGAACAGCAAAGCACTTAATAATTTTAGCACGTTACAACCCCCTTCAAACTCAAAATTGATGGTCGCTGGTACTTTACGAACAAACAGATATTGGGTCGGCGAGGGAGCCTTTTAGGTGAACTCGCTCGCCGGCCCAACGCCATAACTCGGAACGCGATTGATATTTTTCATACAACGATGAAGCCCCCCTGTTCTAAGGACCATCCGATCAAATCGGTGGTAATTGTAAAGAGCTGCCTGCAATGAGCCAGATGTAACAACAAAATGAGCTTCACTATGAAAAAGCGAATCATTTATCTGGACTAAAGTCAAGAACTCATTACACTTTTTTAAAAATCTGGCAACAACGCCAACGTGATATGCATTCCAATGGGCTATGCAAAAACAGACCATTATGGTTGATGAAAAATAGCTTCAGCGAGTTACAAATTTGTCGACGCAAGCGATCAACGCTGATAAGGGATCTGAAAAAACTGGAGGGGGGGGAATCTGATTAAAATGGCGTCTTGGCTGCCACCATCAGCATATGCGCCAGCCAATGCAGGCAGCCCCTGCATGTCTTATGCAACACTGAGACGAGGTTGTGTAATGGCCCCCCGCCGGCCTTGCCGTATTGAAGGGCCTTTTGCTGAGATGCTTGCGGCCGAATACCGGGCGGATGGGTCTGAGGCATCCTGAATAGCCGGTCGTGGTAATGATTCTAACACGTGCCCACCCATAAATGGGCCAATTTGCCTATTTCTGGATGGACACTAACAGGAAACCGGCCTGAGGCGATAGCGCCGTTTATCTACTGGATAACACGGGCGGCCCTGCGAAGATAGCTCTTGGGGATATCAAGTTCCAGCCGGTCGGCAACTGTTTTATTGATCACCATGGCATCATCTTCATAACCGATGAGCGCATAATCGGTCAGCCCCTTGATAACTGTGCCGGTGGGAATACGGGTTTGCGCCAGTACAACGCTCTTGGCGCCGGATGCATTCCATCCGGAGATATCCTTATGGGTGCCAATGATCAGGGCGTCCACCTGGTCTTGCATTTCGATAAATTTTGCACGCCATTGGTCAAAGGTTTTAACATACTGCTCGACAAAATTCTCGCGCATCTCCATACGGAACACACCGCCTTCCCTGTGAGCGGAACGCTTGTCGCTGGCCAGGTAGCCGACCTTGACGATGCGCTTGAAATACCGCAACGAGTACAAAAGCTTGGCAATGGACGCCGCAGGCTTCGACGTCGCGGCGTCAACGCCCCAATGGGCCAGAATATTATAGTAAGCACCTGTTTGTTTGACTTTGTTAAGGGCATTGGCGAGGCGTTCCACCACCGCGTCCGAAGTGCTTAAACTGGCCGCCAGGTAGTACCCTCCGGACTGCTCTTCGAGCGCGAACACTTTCTGAAGCAAAATATCCGGATTGCTGTGGCCTTGCCGGCGGACGATATAGTACGCCACTGGATCGGGCGCAGGCAACACATCAATATGGTTGTTGAGCAGCCGTTTAAAATTCTTCAAAGTCGCATTTTTCCCACCGACACGTTCAAAATCGGATAAACTGAAGCCCTTTCCCAACAGGTAGATTTCCATCACATCATCAATATTGGTGCCGATCTTGTAACGTTTCAGGTCGCTCATTTTTCCGATCTTGATATCCTTTCGCGACTTCATGGCGTAAACCGATTTGGTTACAGGCGTCAACACGCCGATCCATTTGAACATTTTTTCACGGTTTTTGTTGTGGGTGATGGAGTAAATCAATGCGTCGGGCTGTTTCTGCGCCAGGCTGAACGCCTGATTCCAGGGCAGACTTTTGATCGTGGCCGTAAATCCGGCAGAATTCAACACCAGTTTCAGCACCTCTGTGGAAACCCCGGTGGTCTCCCCTGCTTCGGTGAAGTTATACGGCGGGAACTCTTCGGTATAAATAGTCAGATCCTGGGCGTACATCGGCCTGACAAGCACAACTGTAACAATGAATAGCAATGCAGTTAATAATTTCATCTTGTTCCAATCCCCTCGAACTCAAAGTCGATCGTCGATCTGCCATTGGCATCCCAAACCCGCCCCAATGGCATGGTCGTTAGTGTGCTGGCAAAGGTTTATCCAAAGCGCAGAATAATCGTTTTTTAATTTATATTCAACAGCCTAATGGCACTTTTTCTCAGGCAGGTGGACGATATCGGTCATCTCAGGCGG
>JBFFHG010000876.1:0-2480 GCA_041557055.1 Desulfosarcinaceae bacterium | reverse complement strand
CGCCGTTGCTCATGCCCAGGCAGGCCCCGCAGGTGGGGTTGGTGACACAGAGACCGGATTCCATAAAGGTCTGAATGATGCCCTCTTCAAGGGCCTGGGTGTAAACGGCGGGGGTGGCCGGCGAAACAATCCCCCTCACGCGGTCGTGTATCCGATTGCCCTTGAGCACCTGGGCCGCCACCCGCAGATCTTCGATACGTCCGTTGGTACACGAACCGATATAGACTTGGTCGATGGGGGTGCCCGTCATCTCCCGGACCGGTTTGACCTGATCCGGCTTGTAGCCGAAGGTGACTTGGGGGGCCAGTTCCGAAACGTCCAGGGCGATGACTTGGTCATAGGTTGCATCCGGGTCGGCGCAGTACCGGCGGTAGGCCGAAAGGGCCGCCCGGGGGGAATCGAATTCATCCTTGATAAAGGGCCACAGGTAATCCACCGTGGTTTGGTCCGGGGCGCAAATCCCGCTGGTGGCGCCGGCTTCAACGGCCATGTTGCACAGGGTCATCCGTGCTTCCATGCTCATGGCGGCGACCAGCGGACCGTCAAATTCCACCACCTTGTTGGTGGCGCCGTTGACCCCGATTTGTCCGACGATGGCGAGAATGACATCCTTGGCAAAGACGCCGGGCTTGAGTTGGCCGGAGATGGTGATTTTAAGGGTCGCGGGATAGCGGAAGGCGCAGACGCCTTTCAAAATACCCACTTCCAGATCGGTGCTGCCCACACCGGCGGCAAAGGCGCCAAAGGCCCCGTGGGTGCAGGTGTGGGAGTCGCCCATGATGATGGTGTATCCGGGTCTTGCAAATCCCTTTTCCGGAAAGATGGCGTGGCAAACACCGTTGCGCCCGATGTCAAAGAAATCCTTGATGTCGTGACGACGGGCCCACGCTCTCAGGATCTTGCCCTGGGCGGCGGTTTTGCCATCCTTGGCGGGGGTCACATGGTCGATGACCGCTTTGATTTTCGAAGGATCGAAAACCCGGTCCTTGCCGCGCGCCGCCAGGTCGTTGATGGCCACCGGGGTGGTGATTTCATGGCAAAAGACCGCATCCAGCCGGATCACAAAGGTATCCGGGGTGGGATTGTCCACCAGGTGGGCGTCGAAGATTTTTTCCGCTATGGTTTTTCCCATAAGGCCTCCGCTATCTGTAAGGGGTACTAAATTTATGCAGGTATCTTTTTCGAATGCGGGTTTTCCTTTGGATAAACCGCATCGGTTGCAAGCGTCCAACCGGCAACCCCGTTAATCCGTATCTGTTTTCAATACCGCCAGGAACGCCGATTGGGGCAGCATCACCTTGCCCACCATTTTCATCCGTTTTTTACCCTTTTTCTGTTTTTCCAGTAGTTTGCGTTTACGGCTGATGTCACCGCCGTAACATTTGGCCGTGACATCCTTGCGAAAGGCATTGACCGTTGAACGGGAGATGATCTTGCCGCCCACCGCGCCCTGGATGGCGATTTTGAACTGCTGGCGGGGGATCTCCTCCTGAAGTTTGTCGCATGCCAGTCTGGCCCGCAAATAGGCGCGTTCCTCATGGACCAATTGGGAGAGGGCGTCCACTTTTTCACCATTGATCAAAATGTCCAGCTTGGACAGTTTGGCCGGACGGTATTCGATAATTTCATAGTCAAAGGAGCCGTACCCCTGGGTCACGGATTTGAGTTTGTCGTAAAAATCAAAGATGACTTCCGAAAGGGGCAGTTCAAAAATCATTTCCAGCCGGTTGCTGGTCAGGTATTGGTAGTTTTTATTGATCCCCCTGCGGTCCAGGCACAATTTCATCACCGCCCCCATGTAGCGGTCCGGGATGATGATGCTGGCCCTGATAAAAGGTTCCAGGGCCTCGGCGATATCCGTGGGGTCGGGGTACAGGGCCGGGTTGTCGATGATCATCTCTTCGCCGGTGTTGAGGAACAGCTTGTATTGGACCGACGGCACGGTGAGAATGATGCTCTGGTCATATTCGCGCTCCAGGCGCTCCTGGACCACTTCCAGATGGAGCAGGCCAAGGAATCCGCAACGGAAACCGAAGCCCAGGGCGGCCGAGGTGTCCTTTTCATAGATCAGGGAGGCGTCGTTGAGTTTGAGCTTTTCAACGGCCACCGCCAATTCGTCGTAATCGTCGGCCGCCACCGGATAGATGGACGCGAAGACCACGGGTTTGGCCTCTTTGAAACCGGGCATGGCTTTGGCGCAGGGGCGGTTGTTGAGGGTGATGGTATCGCCGCAGCGGGTGTCGCTGACGGTCTTGATGCCGGCGATCATATAGCCCACCTGGCCGGCCTCAAGCTCTTTTCTGGGTTTGCGAACGATCTGAAAAAGCCCCACCTCTTCCACTTTGTAGGCGGCATCATTGGACATGAAACGGATGCGGTCGCCGGCTTTGATGCGGCCGTCCAACACGCGGAAATGGACGATGGTGCCGCGGAAAGGGTCGTAGTGGGAGTCGAAAATCAGGGCCCGCAGGGGCGCTTCG
>JBFFHG010000875.1:0-2481 GCA_041557055.1 Desulfosarcinaceae bacterium | reverse complement strand
GCGCACAGTCGGGGCCCAGGCAAGGGCGGTTTGAAGGATGGCGCCGATATTGTGGGTATTGACGCCGGGAACCAGGGTCGGCACCAGAACAACGCCGATACCGTGCTGGGCGCAGATTTTGACGGCCGCGCGTTTTGCCTGCAACAGCGGGCGTCCCCGCAATCGGCGGTAAACAGCCTCCTCGGTGGCGTCGAATTGCAGGAAAACCGATGCCAGTCCGGCCTGTTTCAATGCTTTGACAAATGCCCGGTCCCGTCCGAGGCGCAGGCCGTTGGTATTGATCTGAATGAAATTGAAACCCATTTTCCGGCCCAGGCCCACAATGGCGGGCAGATCGTCACGCAAGGTCGGCTCGCCGCCGGACAACTGGATATTGCACCCCGGTGCGGCTTGGGCCGCCTTGCGGAACAGTTTGTTAATGGCGCCCGGGTCCGGGTCCGGCTTTTTGGCCGGGGCGCCTGCATAACAGACCGCGCAGGCCAGGTCGCAGCGTTGGGTAACCTCGATGATCACCGTGCACGAGCGCTGCCGGTGATGGGAACACAGGCCGCAATCAAAAGGGCACCCTTTTTCAACGCTGCTGAAAAGCACCGGCGGCCGGACCGGTATTTTGGGGCGTTGCCATCGATCGAAAGAGGGTGTGCCACGCCAGACCGGTGTACGGAATTCGCCATGCTGCGGGCATTTTTTGACAAGAAAAATCTCATCGCCCTCGGCAATCCGTCGCGCCGGTAAGTGCTTCAAACAAACCGGGCAAAGACTTTCGGTTTGGGTTCTGTCGGCTGCGCCCTGATGTTTGGCAGCGGTTACGGATGCGCTCATTTTTTACAATCGCATGAGATTTCTCCGGCCAGGATCTCTTTCCAGTCCCCTAACACATCATGGGTCCAACAGTCATCCGCGCCCGCCGCCTCCCGCATGACCAGGGCCAGGATATAGGCCAACTCCTTGACCGTGGCGCCGGCTTCCAGGGCGCCTTTGAAATGCTTCAGCACGCAGGGTTTTGAGCGGCCCTTGACGGAGAGGGCGAAGCAGATGAACTGATAGGTTTTTTCGTCAATCATCCGCTTTTGGCCGTAGAGCGCATCCATGGTGTCCAAAAGATCTGTAAATTCAGGGAAAAATTCAGCCAGCAGTCGCATTGGTCTTTTCTCCTTGCAGAAGGGTAAGCTTGTTTCATCCCCCCATGGGATCAATTCCGTTGGTATTCAGGATATCCATTACTTTGGCAAAGGTGTCGGCCACAATGGCGCCGCAACGCTGACGCGAGGCGGCCGGTCCCTCCTTGCCAACAATCGCTTCACAGCTCATGTCATTGGCAGCGCAACCCGTATGTCGGCAGAACCAATCGTTGAGTTCCTGCAGCATGAGCACCAAAAGATCCGATTCGCTCTCTTGGTCACTGCCTTTTCCCGAATACAGCGCAAGCAGGCAGCAACCGCCGGTCAAGACACCGCAACTGCCCCGGCCGGAGCCGCAGCCGTATGCCAACCCGCCCATGGCGCGAACGAGACCGGGATTGGTCTCCCCGCGGAGTTCCAAGCCCAGAAGCGTGATGATCTGGCTGCAGGTGTAACCCTGTCGGCCCAATTGCAGCATGCGTATCAGTGTATCGTCCATAAGATTCTCCTGTTCGGGAACGCATAAAGAATCAATCCATTACAATTTTAATCGGCCTTGGGCTTGCGCGCCACCATCAGGTAATAGCCCGGACGGCTGCATCCCCCCGCACCACCCCGGTTGACGGCATCGGCGGCGTCAGGGCCGCCCACTGCCGACCAGAAAGCGTCCAAAGATCCGTAAGTCCAGACCAACTGAGCGGCCAACTGTTTGAGCAACGGGGAGTGATCTTCCCACAGCACCGGATCAAATCCTGCGGCCGCAATGCGGCTTTCCACCATCGGTCGGTCCACAGCGCCCCGCAGGCAGCATTGAACGGATGTTTTGACTCTCCATGCCGCCGTGGCTGCCGACACCCGGGCATACATATCGGTCAGAACCAGGTTCCCGCCCGGCTGCAACACGCGCCAAATCTCCTTTAACACCTTTTGCGGATCGGGGCACAGGGAAAGCACACATTCGCACAGTACCGCACTGAAACAGGCGCAAGCCGCCGGGAGCTGCTCGGCCCGCCCCCGCACCAGGGGCGATTCGCCATGGGTTTGCGAGCCCTCTTTGAGCAACTCGGCAGAGAGATCCACGCCAATGGCCGCCAGCCCATGCCGGCGCCGTAAATAATCGACTCCCGCACCGGCGCCGCAGCCGATATCCAGTATCCGGGCGCCTTGCTGCAAATGGCAGCGACTCAGGCCCCGTTGGGTCAACTCAAATCCGCCGGGCCGAATGACTGGAGCGGTAACAGCCCGAAGGGCCCGGGATTCGTAAAGTTTTACCATGTTCATTTATCTTCCAGCAACTTTTCGACTTCGGCCATCTTGCCGAGCGCCACATGTTCCGAAATCAATACCCGTCCGCAATCAG
>JBFFHG010000874.1:0-2484 GCA_041557055.1 Desulfosarcinaceae bacterium | reverse complement strand
GGGAGTAGCAGAAAACAACCTGATCGGCTCAGAGTTTAGGCTTATCAAATTTTTGTTAACCCTGACGTTGCAAAAGACAGAGGGCGAAACCCTCCGACTTCTGCAACGTCAGGGTTAACGCAGGGCAACACCTCGTCGGCGCTCATGCCTTTGGCACCGGTGCGTTGGGACTCGGACTTGCCCTGCAGAATATACAGGCGGATGGTTCGGATATTGTTGTGTCATAAGTATTTTACCTGTTATTGCAATCCTGGGCAGGCCCGTAAAATCCTTTTTTACAACCGACTGCCGCTTTTTCGTGATTTCCTTAAAGCGGTTTGTTAGCCGTCAATGCGCCTTGACAGAATGGGCGAATTGCCTATAACTCAATAAGGAGATGATGCTTTTACGCTAACTGCGGCCGGATTTTATTGCGAGGCGCCTATGGATTCCAAAGAGACCATCAACTTTACCGATATTCTCAACGCCATGGAGGACGGGGTTTATATCACCCGTCAGGACTTCACGGTGGAGTTCATGAACAGGGCGATGATCGCGCATTTCGGACCCGGGGTGGGCAAGAAATGCTATGAGGTGGTCAATGCCAGTGAAGTGATGTGTCCCTGGTGCCGGGCCCGTGAGATATTTGAAAACGGTGAGAGTGTCCATTCGGAGATCTATATCCCCAAAAAGGACCGCACCTATCGGATCATCGAGGTGCCCATTCACAACCGGGGCGGCTCCGTTTCCAAGCTCAACATTTATCGCGACATTACCGCCCGCCGGGATCAGGAGCTCAAGCTGCGCGCCACGGAGCAGAGCTACCGCCGCTTGTTCGAGCATGTGGGCGTGGGCGTTTATATCAGCACCAAGGAGGGGCGATTTATCGACGCCAATCCGGCTTTGCTGGACATGTTGAGTTATCAAAGCAAGGAAGAGTTCCTTCGGATCAGAATTCAACAGGATTTGTACCGGCACCCGGAGGATCGCCTGGCCTTTCAGCGCATGATCGAAAAGGACGGCCGGGTGGTCAACTATCCGGTTGACTTCAAGCGCAGGGACGGTTCCACCCTTCCGGTGCTGGTCACCGCCCATGCGCACTACAATTACGCGCGCAAGCTAACGGGCTACGAGGGCATCTGCATGGATCAGAGCCGGATCGTGAACATGCAAAAAGAGCTCAAAGAGTCCCACGATTTTCTTAATAACATCATCAAGAGTTCACCCAACGCCATTATCGGCGCCTCTTTGAAAGGGATCATTTTCGCCTGGAACCAGGGCGCCGAAGAGACGCTGGGATACCCAGCCCAAGAGGTCCTCGGCAAAATGGATGTCCGCCAGTTGTACTCAGGCAATGAAGCCTATGCGGTCATGAAAAAGATGCGCGGCCCGGAATACGGCGGTCCCGGCAGACTGCGCTCCTACCCCATGACCTTCATGCACAAAGACGGCGCCCCGGTGGAAGGCAACCTTTCGGCCAGCATCATTTACGATCAGTCCGGCAAGGAGTTCGCCACGGTGGGTTTTTTTGTGGACCTGGGCGAACGGCTGGAGATGGAACGCAAACTGCACCGCACCCAGGAGCAGCTCCTGCAGTCCGAAAAACTGGCCGCCATGGGCCGCCTCACCTCCCAGTTGGCCCACGAACTGAACAATCCGCTCTATGGCATCATGAACACCCTGGAGCTGATGAAGACCGAAATTCCGCCCGTCAACAAACGCCGCAAGTTGCTGGATATGGCCCTGTCCGAATGCACCCGCCTGACCGATATGTTGCGCAAAACCCTCTCTTTTTCCAAGCCCGACCAGGAAGAACGCTGCACAGTGGACATCAACGCCATATTGGATGAGATCCTGTTGTTGCATCGCAAGCAGCTTCGGGAAGCGGACATCAAGCTTGAAACCGATTTGGCGGAAAACCTGTTGCCGGTCACGGCCTCTAAAAATCAACTGCGCCAGGTCTTTCTGAACATGCTCGCCAACGCCAAGGACGCCATGGCCAAAGGCGGTACCCTATCCATCAGCACCCGGGGCAACGGTGATCATATTCGAATTCAAATCACCGATACCGGGACGGGTATCAAGGCCGAAAACCTGGACAAAATTTTTGAGACTTTTTTTACCACCAAAATCGACAGCGCCAAGGGCGTGGGCCTGGGCCTGTCGGTCTGTTACGGTTTTGTCAAGGATCATGGCGGCGATATCCAGGTGGAGAGCCGGGCCGGCCATGGCACCACGTTTACAATTGTTTTACCCGCCTCCGTCAACCCGGAAATCGTTGAACGCCCGGAGCCTGTTGAAAAGAGATAGGATGTCACCTATCCTCTGTGTTGGGCAAGATATTCAATATTTTTAACTAAATAATCTATAAAAACTGAAATAAATGAATTTTTATGTTGATTAAAAATCCATTTATTTCATTTATTATGATTTTTCCTGTTGACAATTGTTTTTTGGTCGAATTAAAAAAAATTAGGGGCAATAAAAGAAAGAAGGGAGGGATAG
>JBFFHG010000873.1:0-2486 GCA_041557055.1 Desulfosarcinaceae bacterium | reverse complement strand
GCCGCGATAAGATGGGCTTGATGGCGTCCGATGGTTGAAACCGGCAGGCCTAAAACAGATTGACAAAAATCTTGCATCGCTTGTCTGCTTGCACCATGGGAACCTGACAACGCACAAATTACGGCGGACAGCCGTGGACCATATCCACTGCGAAGATGGCAAGGAGCCAATGCTTTGACGGTTTTGCCACAAGGATATATCAATAGCAACTTACCATAACAAGGAGAGACCCCATGGGCAACCGTATCATCCTGGTGGACGACGACCGCGACTATATGGAGCTGCTGGCCGGCAAACTGCGCGCCATTGGGTATTGCAATCTCCACCTGGTGGACAGTCCCCTGGAGGCCGCCAAAGCTTTTGACAAGGGTGACTCTTTTGACGTGGCGTTGATTGACATGACCATGCCGGAAATGGACGGCATGGCCATGCTGAGCCATATCAAAAACACGAGCCCCGGCACGGAAGTGATCATGGTGACCGCCATCAACGAGGCCCGCACAGCCGTCGATTGTCTGAAAAAGGGTGCTTATGACTATCTGGTCAAACCGGTGGCCAAGGATGTGCTGGCCCTAACCCTGCCACGGGCCCTGGAACGTAAGCGTCTGTTGGACATCCTGGACATGGAAAAACGCCAGACGCACCCCGAACTGAACAACCCCGAGCCCTTTCGTCCGATTATCACCCAGCACCCCGGCATGCGACGCATTCTCAAGGAGGCCGAGCTGCACGCCGCTTCCAACGTCCCCGTTTTGATCACCGGGGAATCGGGCACCGGCAAGGAACTTCTGGCCCGGGCCATTCACGGTGCCAGCGCGCGAGCCGACGCCCCCTTTACCCCCATCAACATGTCCTCCATTTCACCCAACCTGTTTGAAGCGGAATTTTTCGGCCACACCCGAGGGGCCTTTACCGGCGCCGATGCCGCCCGTACCGGCTTTCTCGAGCATACCAACAAGGGCACCCTTTTCCTGGATGAAATCGGCGACCTGCCGCTGGAACTGCAGGGAAAATTGTTGCGCGTGCTTCAGGAGGGTGAATTTTCAAAGGTGGGTTCCATCCAGCGGATGCAGGTGGACCTGCGCTTCATCGCGGCCACCAATGAAGATCTGGACCGCATGATGGCCCGCAAAGCCTTTCGCAAAGACCTGTTCTACCGCATCCGGGGCGGCTGGTTGCACATGCCGCCGCTGCGCGACCGGATTGACGACATCCCCCTGCTGATCAATGCTTTTCTTGAAAAATATGAAGAGTACCGCAGCGGGCCTCGATTGGCGGCCGAAGCCTTGGGACGGCTGATGGAATACAAGTGGCCGGGCAATGTGCGCGAACTCAAGTCCCTCATCCAGTCGGCGGTTAACCTGGCCCGGGGCCGGCGCGTCGAACTTCAGCATCTGCCTGAACATATCCGCAGCCTGCCGAAATCAACCTCAAAAGATACAGTCGCGCCCAGTGCCTCCATGACCATCGTCCCCATGGCGGCGGTGGAGAAAACCCACATCCTCAACACTTACAATTTGCTGGATCGCAATAAATCCCAAACCGCCAAGGCCCTGGGCATCGGCCTGAACACCCTGCGCCGAAAACTGGCGGCGTACGGCCTGGATTAAAGGATTATCCTTTTATTGCGGCGCAACGAAAACCGATAAACGCTTCGCGAACGTGCGGCGCAAGTTTCTTACAGCCGGCGCAGCGCATATCTTCCCGGTTGTCGGCCCACGATCCGCCCTTAAGGATATAAGCGTCTCCGGTTTGGGAAGCGCCGCTCGCGGTCCATTCCCAAACATTGCCGGCCATATCGTAGCAGCCCTCAGGACTGACACCTCCGGCATATCGATCCACACGGGTGGTTGTTCCGGCGGCGGACGCTTTTGCGCTGCAGTGATTTAAATTAAAATCGTTTCCCCACGGGTATTGCCATCCGTCCCCCCCCCGAGCGGACCGCTCCCACTGCTCCCCGGTTGGCAGAACCTTACCGGACCAGCGTGCAAAAGCATCTGCCTCATACCAACTGACACCCACCACCGGATGGCTCTCCTTGTTCCACAAATCCGAATCCCAGAACTTGGGTGTCATAACACTCGTCGCCTGGCGCCACGTCCATCCCTGGTCGGACCAGTTGGCCCGATTCCGGTATCCTCCGCTTGCTATAAAATCGCGGTATTGGAAATTTGTCACCGGAAAAACATCTATCTCAAACGGCATATCAATTGTTACGGTTTCCCTTTTATTGCCGAACAGAAAAGGACCGGCCTGAATGGCGGCCGCACTGCCCCATAAGCGTCGTCGGGCGTCGGCCGGCGCCGCCGGCTTTTCATGCAAAGATTGTTGCACGGCATCGCTCAAGGCAAGCAGCCGGCCAAAGGCCTCGGGCGCGATAACAAAAGCCTCCAGCAGATCAGATAAAAACCGCTGCTGAATGTATGGGCAAAGTGAAAGGGGCACTTTTTCCTGTTTAAGCTGTTCATCGCTTAAATGCCACAGGG
>JBFFHG010000872.1:0-2486 GCA_041557055.1 Desulfosarcinaceae bacterium | reverse complement strand
GCAAGGGCGGGCGTTCGTTTTATGTCAATATCAGCGTCAGTCACGCCCGCTATGGTGAAAGCGATGTCCTGATTGCCACAACCACCGACGTGACCGAAAGTATCGAAAAGGAGACCCAACTCATTCAAGCCAGCAAAATGACCACTTTGGGCCTGATGGCGGCAGGCATGGCCCACGAGATCAATCAACCCTTAAATGTCATTCAGATATGCGCCGATTTTTTCCTCAAGATGCTGAAAAAAGGTCAGCCCGTTGCGGACACGGACCTGCGGGCCATGGCCAAGGATATCATAGCCAATGTGGACCGTGCCACCGGCATTATCAAACATGTCCGCCGTTTTGCCCGGCAGTCGGAGGTGGTTACCAGCAAAGTCGATATCAATGCGCCCATCGAAGATGTTTTTAAGGTGCTGGGGCATCAGATCAAATCTCACCGGATTGAACTTGACCTTAATTTAGACCTCAATATACCCTATATTATGGCTGATCACAATCGGCTGGAGCAGGTTTTCATCAACCTGATTACCAACGCCATCGATGCCATGGACGAAAAAGCGGAGCTGCCCGAAAACAGGGGCATGACCAAGCTGCTTGAAATTCGTACATTTACAAAAGAAGGCAATGTGGTTGTCACTGTTACGGACAACGGTATCGGCATGAGCCGGGAAATCAAAGAAAAATTGTTTGAGCCTTTTTTTACCACAAAAAAAATCGGGAAGGGCACCGGTTTGGGTGTCAGTATCAGCTATGGCATCATCAAAGACTACCATGGCGACATTGATATAGACAGTCAGGTCGGCCGGGGAACGACTTTTATTTTGTCATTTCCGGCGCTGAGGACGGATTTGTAACGCTAAGATGAGCAAAATACTTCTCATAGATGATGAAGAGGCCAATATCCGGGTCCTCTCCATGTCGTTGCGCAGTGACGGCCATGAAGTGGTCAGCGCCTTGAGCGGAGAAGAGGCGCTGGAGGTGTTCCGCCGGCAAGCACCCGGACTGGTCCTTACCGATATCAAGATGCCGGGCATGGACGGCATAGAGGTGCTTCAAAGAATAAAGGGGCTGCAACCGGATGCCGAAGTCATCATCATCACCGGCCATGGCGATATCGACAATGCCATCGAAGCGCTTAAATTCGGGGCCTCTGATTTTATCAATAAGCCGATTCGGGATGAAGTTCTCTGCGTGGCCATTCAAAGAGCTGAAGAAAAGAGAGCCATCAAACGCCAGCTCAGGGAGCATACCGAAAATCTGGAACACAAGGTGCGGCTGGCGACGCAAGAGGTGCGGCGCAAATCCAATTTTCTGTCCAAACTTATTCGAAGCGCCAATGACGGGATTATCGCCACGGACAAAGATCTGTCTATTGTGATTTACAATCCGGGCGCGGAGCGTATTTTTGGTTACGCCCGCGATGAGGTGATCAACCGGTGCAAGATCAGCGACCTGTTTGATGAAAAGATCGGGGGGATTTACACGGCGTGGTCCACCGGCAATATTTTTGGCGGCGAGCTGGCTCGCATGGAGATTACCATTCAATCAAAAAACCGGACATTTATTCCGGTCTCCTTTTACGCTGCGGCGCTTTCCGAGAAAAACGAGATGGTGGGCACGGTATCATTTTTCCAGGATTTGCGTGACATTAAGCGGTTGGAAGGAGAGTTGCTGCATGCCGAGCGCCTGGCCGCCATCGGTCAAACCATTGCGGGCGTCGCCCACGGTGTAAAAAATATTCTGCATGGATTCAAGGGCGGCAGCTATCTGGTGGATCTGGGCATTGCCAAAAACGACAGCGGAAAGCTCAAAAGGGGATGGGATATGATTCAGTGCAACATCGGCCGGACATCCGATCTGGTGATGGATTTGCTGACCTATTCAAAGGATCGTGAGCCGGAATATACCCATTGTGATCCCAACGCCATCATCAAGGATGTATGCGAAGTGCTGCACGGATTGGCCGCCGAGAATCAGATTGCCCTCATAACGCGATTGGACCCGGCGATTGAATCCGTGATTATGGATCCGCACACCATTCATCAATGTCTGTCCAATTTGATTTCCAATGCCATTGATGCTTGTCTGTTTGATCAAGATATGACTAAAAAGTGGCAGATCACGGTTCAAAGCGCATGTGAAAAGGGGCGATATATTCGTATTCGTGTTCAAGATAACGGCACCGGTATGTGTAACGCCGTTCAAGAGAAGCTGTTTACGTCATTTTTCAGTACCAAGGGGCATCGGGGAACCGGTTTGGGGCTTTTGGTCACCCACAAAGCAGTGGAAGAACATGGGGGCACCATAGAGGTGGTCTCCGAAGAGGGCAAGGGAACGGTATTCACACTGCGTTTGCCGTTTCATCCGGCGGAGCGCCGGGACAGGGATGATTTGGCGCCATGATCGTGCATTGCGATTGCGGGCATCGAAATAACGGAAATATAAGCTGCATAAGGAGGATTTCATATGGGTAAGAAAGTTTTGGTGGT
>JBFFHG010000871.1:0-2489 GCA_041557055.1 Desulfosarcinaceae bacterium | reverse complement strand
GATTTTTTCAATCATCTCCGGAACCAACCAACCGAGGTCGGCCCAGCCGTTAATTTTTCCCTGAACAAGATTCATGGGCACCCCGTCGACGATGATAGCGGCATCTTTTGCGCCCGAGCTTCTGAAACCTCGCATCTGGAAGCCAAAACCGATATCACCCTGGTCATAGTTTGTGATTGAAACTCCCGGTATCAAACGAAGCATGTCGGCAACATCAATAATCGACATCTGCTTTAAATCCTCCGATGTGATTACGTTTACATATGCCGCCAACCCATTGGATTTCAAGGTAATCGCACCCTGTTTATCGGCATGATGCTTTTCTTTCACCATAATATCAGGTATTTTTTCAGATGCTTCTTGATCTTGCGAATAAGCAATCGAAGTGCAGAAAATTGCAAATGCCATGACAATCAAAATAGCAAAAATTTGTTTTCGGGTATACATGCAGTGCTCCTTTCAATTTCAGGGTCAACCTTTATACCGTGTACAGTGCAAACGGATTTGCCCAATATTGAAAACGATTTTGATTAAATCAATTCCACTAATTTGCAGGGTCGCGAATATTCTTACGATAAAAAAGCGTCTGCATTTCTCCTTTTAGGGGACGCGTTAGGGATTCAAAATAGATGCCGAGCAGCATAAACCCTAAAGCGCACAGCCCGATGCTCAATCCGGGCGGCAAGTACCAATACCACATTCCTTTTGCAAAACCACCACGATGAAATGCAAAATAAATCATCGTTCCCCAACTGACCGTGGATGGATCGCCCAATCCGATAAAAGAAAGTGCGGCTTCACTCAGCATGGCATTGGCCACAGCCAATATAAACTTTGCCGAGATGATGTCCATAACATGCGGTACCATATGAGAAACCAAAATTCGTCTTCGATTTATCCCCAACACGATTAATGCCTCTATAAACAAAGCCTCCCGCAATTGAAGCACTTTGGCTCGGACTGTTCGAGCGGTGGCGCACCATCCCAACAAACTGATGGCAAAAACAATACTCCACCACCCCGGCCCCAAATAGGCCGTTAACACCACCATCAGTGGGAGCATGGGTATTAAGAGAAAAACATCAATCAAGCCCGCCAGAAATTGATGCCAAAGCCCACTGCAATAGCCCGACAGAATGCCGATTGCCCCGCCGATTGCCACAGATATCAGGGCTGCCAGAACACCTATGGATAGGGTAATTCGACCGGCATTGACCCATTCAGTAAAAATATCATAACCCATATCATTGGTTCCCAAAAAGTGTTGGCTGTCAGGGAGCAGATAGGGCAAATCTTGCTTGAGCGAATTATAAGGCGCAAGCCAGGGGGCAAGCGCCGAAATCAACAAAAAGGTAAAAAGAATGCCGCCACCGATGAACAAAAGACAATGTTTGCGGACAAATGACACCCCACTGAATAGCTTCATGCCGACACTCTATGGTCTAAAAAACCATAAGAAAGATCCACAACATGGTTGACCGATAGCGCAACAACAGTTAGAAGAAAAAAGCATCCCTGAAGCATAGGGTAATCCCGGTTTACGGCAGCCTCATGAATCAAAGATCCCATGCCGTTAATAGAGAATACGATCTCCACGAGAAGAGACCCTGACAAGATATAAGCAAAATGTATCCCCACAAGACTAATGACCGGCAGACTTACTTTTTTCAAAATATGCACAAAAAGGATTCGGAACTCACTGATTCCCCGGGCCTTGGCGTAAACCACATAATCCTGATCCATATTTTCGACCACACTATTGCGCATGATCAAAAACTTCGGTGCGATAGAGGAACAAGACAAAATCATTACCGGCAGCATGAGGTGCCAAATGGTATCGAATATGGAAGGTATCATTTCCATCTTTGCATCAATGCTCTTTAATCCCCCCAGTGGAAAAATTGCAAGATGATAACCAAAAATCGTAAGTCCCATCATCGCAATAAGAAAAGTCGGCATGGCGTAGGCCAATAAAATAATAGCGGTGGATATGAGATCAAATATTTTTCCCGGAAACCGTCCGGCAATAACACCAAACAAGACAGCCAAAATAGAGGAAAGCAATACTGATGGAAATAATAACAGCAACGTAGGCGCGAGATGTTCCCCGACAACCTTGCTGACCGGTTGATGATAAAAGTATGAGAATCCTAAATCCAACCTGAATATCTCCTTTACATGGGTGATGAATTGAAGAAACAGGGGTCGATTCAAGCCCATCTCCTCTTCCAACGCCTCATAATCTTTATCACTCAATCCTATGCTGTCCGATCCCAGGAGCGCATTCACAGGACTTCCAGGCATCATTCGTGGAATACTGAAATTAATAAAAACAACGATTCCGAGGCTGATAAAAAAACGCGCCGTTTTTAGAATTGTGTAGCGTTTCGGCATAATAGCCCCATACATTCCTCGAACCATGAAAAACAGAAATATCTACTGCGGGACCAGCGCACCGTTTTGCATAAACAGGACCCTGTCGCAGACGG
>JBFFHG010000870.1:0-2494 GCA_041557055.1 Desulfosarcinaceae bacterium | reverse complement strand
CAGGGGAACCCCCCGGACATCGCCGCCGGCGATGATTGCGGAGTAGGGGTGGATGGGGTAGGTGGGGGTCGGGGTCAACACCACATCGCCGGGCCGAATGGTTACCAGGACCAGATGGGACATGCCCTCCTTGACGCCGATGGTCACAATGGCCTCTTTTTCCGGATCGATATCCACGTCGAATCGTTTTTTGTACCAATCGGAGACGGCATGCCGCAGTTTGGTGATGCCCATTGAAGCGGAATATCGATGGTTCTGAGGCTTGCGGGCCGCCTCGGCCAGTTTGTCGATGATGTGGTCCGGTGTCCCCAGGTCCGGATTTCCCATGCCCAGGTCGATGATATCCTGCCCTGAGCGGCGGGCTTCCATCTTGATGGCGTTGACTTGGGCGAAGACATAGGGCGGCAAACGATCCAATCGTGCAAATTCGGTCATGACAATCCTCTGCTTTGGGAGGGATTTGAGGTAGTGCTTCTTGTTGTTCCAATATCTTGAAACTATAGGCTAACCGTATTAAAGGCGCAGGGAAAAGTCAAAAATTTTGTTTTGACTTTTAGAGGGGGGCAGTTTATGGGTGGTGCTGCCCCATGAAAAAACCGAGCAGGAGTATCCATGGAAAAACCAATGACATATGTTGACGCAGGTGTCGATATTGATAAAGCCGACCGCCTGGTCCAATCCATTAAAACCATTGCCCAGCAAACCCGGGTGCCCGGTGTAATGGGCGAAATCGGCGGATTCGGCGGACTTTTTTCCCTGAACGTGGCCAACATGGACCAGCCCGTGCTGGTCAGTTCCACCGATGGCGTCGGCACCAAACTGAAAATCGCCTTTATGATGAACAAGCACGACACCATCGGTATCGACTGTGTGGCCATGTGCATCAATGATATTGCCGTACAGGGCGCCAAGCCGCTCTTCTTTCTGGACTATCTGGCCACCGGCAAAATCGACGGCGACA
Source organism: Desulfosarcinaceae bacterium (assembly GCA_041557055.1). Lineage (GTDB taxonomy): Bacteria > Desulfobacterota > Desulfobacteria > Desulfobacterales > Desulfosarcinaceae > JARRKU01. The sequence continues at coordinate 1,533 of JBFFHG010000870.1, read as the reverse complement.
CTATCAAAGATGTGGTTCAAGGCATCGGCCGCGGCTGCCAGGAGGCCAAGTGCGCCCTGATCGGCGGCGAGACGGCTGAAATGCCCGGATTTTACCAGGACAACGAGTATGATGTGGCCGGCTTTGCCGTCGGCATTGTGGACAACAGCAAAATTGTGGACGGCTCGGAAACACGGGTGGGTCACAAAATCATCGGCATCGCATCCAACGGATTGCACAGCAACGGATACTCTCTGGTGCGGAAAATCTGTTTCGATGTGCTCAAACTCAAGATCGACACCCACATCCCGGAGTTGGGGTGCACCATCGGCGAAGAGCTTCTGAAACCGACCCGCATCTATTCCGAGACCATTCAGCACCTGATTCGGGGGTTGCCCATTTGCGGCCTGGCCCACATCACCGGCGGCGGTATTACCGACAATACGTTAAGAATTATTCCGCAGGCCTGCGGGATCATTTTCCAGCGCGACAGTTGGGAGGTCCCGCCGATCTTCCCTTTCCTTCAGAAGGCGGGCAAGGTTGAAGAGATGGAGATGATGCGGGTGTTCAACAACGGTATCGGTTTGGTGGCGGTGGTGCCTGAAAAGGCTGTGCCGGATGTGCTGGCGCGCCTCTCCGCCATGCAGGAAAAGGCGTTTGTCATCGGCGAGATCGCCGAGCGTCAAACCGATGCTGAAAAGCGCGTTCAATGGGTGTAGGCTCTTTGGGAGTGTAGGACTCTGGCTTTTTCATCGGGCATCATTCAGCGCATCAAATCCGGTTGGGACCGGCTGTTCCGATGGGTGGCCAGGGGGGCCCGCAGCCACCCGCTTTGCAATACATGAAAGCCCCATGGCGGCGGCACCGGTCCGGTGCCGAAAAACGGTTTCAAAGCCTCTTCAAAATCTCGGCATCCTTGAAAAAATACAAATTTGCATTGACATGCAGTCGGTTTGCCATAGAGAAAGTTCATTTTTCCATGGATAGGGCAACCTGTTTTTCATCCTTCCGCCCGATTCCGGTTGGACACACGCCAAAACGCTGCACGGCAACATCATTTAAAGCGTTTCGATGTCTGCCTTGGGTCCCATCAAGAGATCCTTTGGTTTTCAAGTGTCACAATGCGCACCCCTGGGTAAACCGGGTGTATTCAATAAAAGGCGCAATCCATGAACATGGCGATTTTAAAGCCAAGCTGAAAAACAACGACCACACAATGGATATCATCGAAGCCGATGATCAGAAAATACCTGCCGGGCACCATCTATTCAATGAACAACCGCAAAATCATACAGATGGCCATCGGATCACTGGGCATCACCAATAATGTTGCGACCGATCTGGCAAAAGTCGGGATTAGCGCAATTATGTCGGCTATTGTGGGGTTTGCTGTAGGCTCTGTTGTGACTTATGCGGCCGTACCTATCTATCTTGTATATACGAAAAACGCCGCTGTTTGCTGTATCCCGGGGCCTGAAAAAAGAATAATGTTGCGGCGCTTTTTTCCGGGACACCATTCCGTGATTATTGTATAAGGGAGGCCATGAGAATTCT
>JBFFHG010000869.1:0-2501 GCA_041557055.1 Desulfosarcinaceae bacterium | reverse complement strand
GCCGATACCGAAACGGAACCGGGGAGAGGGGGCTGCGTCCGGCGGCCATTTTGTCATCTCGGTGGGGTCGATAACCGGATAGCCATAGGGCATCTGACCGATTGGCCGTGTTTCCGATCCTTGCAAACGACCCACAACGGTGATCAGAGTCCCCTGGGGATAAAGTGCGGGGTCCAGAAATTGGGGGCTGTGGATAAAAACACGGCCATGGGAGCGGTCATTGTCCTGGGGGCGGTCCTGGCTTCCCAGCTCCAGTTGGAGCACCACCAGTTCGGTTGCGCTGTCCCGGACTTGAGTTTCAATGACCTTGCCGCCCCACAATACGGTATCGCCCCGGTATTTTTCAGGTTCCTGCTGCACGGCGCCAAATGGGCCGAAGTAGGTGACTTGAGACCGGGCCTGCTCTGAAATGCCGCCGGCACAAGATATCAACAGACATACAATGACCACAAGCAACCCTATCAAGCCAAGCCCTCTTCCCATCTCATCCCTCCTTCTGAGCAGTGTCCCCAACGTTTCATGGGCAACGCAGCAAAATCGATCCCATCCTTTAACATCGGCGGTTGGAAATGCAAACAGGACCCGCCCCGTTATTTTTATCAGTATATTGAATTTTATTAAATAGTTGCCATGTTGTTTAGACCACATCAGGGACAATTACCAGTCGCGATAGCGCCAGTGCGGATGCCGCCACAACCAGGGATAGGGATACCAGAAATCATCATACCAGTAATAATCCGGCGGCACGATTTTTTCCACCGGCCAGAGGTGGATATCGTCAACCTCAACCGCCAAATAGGGATAGGTTGCATGGGGGTCATTGGCGGAGCTGCTCAGAATGCGCCCCCCCACTGTGATCTGGCGATCCTTTGTGAAAACTTCCGGATCGAGAAATCCCTTGCAGGTCAAAACCAACCGGCCCCGGGTGAAGTCCTTGGATTTTGGGCGCTGCCCCACGCCCAGGGGGGTCTGAACGGCGACAATGCGGGTCTGATTCTTTAAATTCTCCACAGAGACCAAGTAGCCCCCAAGAATAACAGTCTGTCCTTTATATTGATCAACGTGAGCCATTAATTGGTCAAAAGGCAACTGTGGCAGGGCCTGATCTTTGATCTCTTGGGGCATTACACTGCAGCCCATGATCATGATCAGGCCGATGGCCAGCACGCTTCCTGTCCAAAAGCGTAAAATCTTCATAATCGCTCCCTGGTTGGGTCATTTGCCAACAATAAGACTTTTTGATGTCAATTGCAATCAGCTCAGAGGGCAGGGTAACTGCATCGGGCTGGTTCCAATCGCATTTGGCATAAATGGGGACAGAGGAAATTCACTGTTTGCAGGTAAACATATTGCGGGCTAAAAATAATATGCGGCGCCGACCATAAAACTGGAGCTGTCCCAATCGACCCCGTTCATGCGGGTGGTGGAAACGCCTCCTGCGGACCAGAGTTTGCGATCGGTCCCGCTGTTTGTGGACCAGTGCTGAAAATTGGCGGAAAAGGTCAAATCCCAATGAAGGGCCAGATTGACGCGCCATTCGCCTGAAATGCAGAGACCGTAACCGTCCGCATGATGTTCGAAACTTTTTGGGTGCGCCAGGTCGCTGCGAAGGTTCCAGTTGCCTTCGCCGTAATAATCGGCCCAGTGAAGTTCCACCGACAGGTTGAACACCATGGGGGGAATGCGCGGACTGCCGCCGGTCGGCCGATAGCTCAGATCGCAGCCGATCCAGGGCCCCATCCAGCGCGCAAAATAGGTGCTGTTCAATTGACTGGACAAAGGGCCCACAGGCGGTGGATTGTCTTGACTAGATGAAGAGAACGGGTTGTCATCCGAAATAATTTGAGTGCCGTTGGTAATGCGCAGGTTCTGCTTATGGTAGGACAACCCGAACAGGGGGGCTATGAGCAGCCGGTCATTGAGCAGCATAAAGGCATAGCCGCCGCCGACCGACAGATCCCACATCTCATCACCGTTGGTTTCACTCATTGAACGGGACCATTCCCCAGTGCGGTTGTCTTCACCGTAATCGGAATCGCGAACGTTGCCATCGTGAATCCAGGCGTAATTCAATGACCCGCGAAGATAGATATGGCGCTGCAAACGGCTTCGGTTGGTCAGCGTCACCTGACGGCTGTCCACATCGGACCAGCTCAATTCGGAGAGCACATTGGGCTTGCCCCCGGTTGAAGAGCGGCCGATGGACCAGTCCAGGTCATCGCTGCGCATACCCGCCGTGACAGTGAACTCGGTCTCCCAGGTTTTGAATGTTTTTTTAAAAGATGTGACGGCAGCGCCATCAGCCGGGGCAGTATCAAGTTTGGAGGCTGAAACGGCCACGGAATCGTCAGCCTTTGCCGCCCCAAATCCAAAAAAAACAGATCCGATCAACAAGATACCGCAGAGTTTACCCCCACCGCTCACGTTCAGACGCATCATTCTCTCCCCAGATAGTCGCTCACGTACCGTTTTCAGCTTAATTGCGCGTCACAAAAAGCAGG
>JBFFHG010000868.1:0-2501 GCA_041557055.1 Desulfosarcinaceae bacterium | reverse complement strand
TGGCTGATCGTTGAAGATGCCGCAAAGCGCGAGGCGCTGGCCGATCTTTACCGGGGGGTTGCCGAGGATTATCTGCCCGGTTCGGCCGAAGGTGCGCTCGACGCCCAGTCGCAGCGGGTGTTCGACAGCGCGCTGCAACATCTTCAGCGCAAGTATGCTCCCGACCTTATCCTGATCGCCTGCAACACCCTGTCGGTGATCTACCCCGAGACAGCTTTCGCCCGCCGGACAGCCACACCCGTCGTGGGCATTGTGAAAGCCGGTGTGGCGTTGATTGCTGATCAGTTGAGCGTGCATCCCGGTGCTGGCGTCATTCTTTTCGGCACCCAGACAACCATTGAAGAGAACGCTCACAAAAAAGCCTTGATTAAAATGGGATTCGCCCCACACCGCATCACGACCCAGGCATGTCCCGAACTGGCCGCTTATATCGAAAGCGGTTACGACAGTCCGCAAACCGGCATGCTGATCAGCGCCTATGCTGACGAGGCTTTTGCCAAACGGCAGCATCCCGATGCGCCCCTGCTGATCAGTTTGAACTGCACCCATTACGGCTATGCCCTGCCGTTCTGGCAGTCGGCGTTCAAAGAGATGAACGCCGAATTGATCACGGTGTTGAATCCCAACACGCGCATGATCGATTTCCTGTTTCCATCCGCACCGGCAGGCTGCAAAAAAGCTGCCGCGTCGGGGGTGCGGGTGGTTTCCATGGTCGAGATCCCGCCGGACCGCATTGTTTCACTTTCAAGATATCTCGCAGTGGTTTCTCCGGCGACCGTGACGGCCTTGCAGACGTATACACTGGACCAAGACCTTTTTCCGTGGCGGTCGCTGGTCAAGGATAAGGATTGACAACCCCATGGCCTGTTTCGCGGATCACCATACCATATGCCTGGCCGTCGGCATCAGTTTGGGGATGCTGTTTTACCACAAAACGGGCTGGTCGGCCGGCGGCATTATCACACCGGGTGTCATTGCCATGCATTGTAACGACCCCGTGCGCGTGATCGCGGCGCTCGCCGCGGGTCTGTGCGTTTTTCCACTCATCGAGGCAGGTGTGCGGCTTTTCGGATTATACGGCCGTCAACGCATGGCTGCGGCCATGTTGATGGCGCTTGTCGGTTATGCCCTGGTATCGCTTTTCATCCCCATGCAGTCCCTTTGGCTGGGATGGGTGGTGCCGGGGCTCATAGGGGCCGACATTCAGCGCCAGGGGATCGTCGCTACCCTGGGCGGTTGTGCGGCAACCGCTACCGCCACAGCCATGGCCGTATCGTTGGTGTGTTGAAGACCATTTGGAACGGATTTTTTCCATGACGCAATCGCTTTCAATGCTTCAGATGCTTATGGACCAAAAGAGGGCCGCCCGTAAAGCAAAACTGAAAGTCTCCGGGCTTGCCCTCATTATGGCGGTACTCTGGTGTGCGGCGGGTTCCGGCCGTTTGTCGTTTAAGGAGCGGCAGGTATGGAACCATGTGCGTGCCGCGCAGAGTTGCCTGCACCAGTGGCGCACGGAAAAGGGATGTGCGTCGGAGCCGTCGGACGACCCATGGGGCCTTGGGCTCATCGGCGTGCAGTGGAGCCCCATTACCACCACATTGGGCGACCTGTCCGCCAAGCGCACGGCCTGCAATCCGGCCTGGGCGATTCAGTTCATGCGCTGGTTTGAGCAGATCGGTCTGGCCCCCGGAGACAGGGTCTCGATTTTCACCTCGTCTTCGTTTCCCGGACTGATTCTCAATGCCATTTGTGCTGCCGAGGCCATGCAGTTGAGGTTGCAGATGGTTGTATCAATGGGCGCCTCCACCTGGGGGGCGAACCATCCAAACTGCCCATGGCCGGTGATGGAAAAACAATTGCGGGAGGCCGGATTCATCCGCACAAAAGCGGACCGGTATACCTTGGGCGGCAACCGGGAAATGGGCATGGGCATGCCTGTGGAAGGCAGGCGGTTGCTGACCCAAAGCGCCGCTGACCAGGATATCGAAGTGCTCAAGGCCGAAGATCTGAATGAGATGATTGCAAAGAAGATCCGTTTGCTGGATGGCTTCAAACCGAATCTTTTTATCAATATCGGTGGATCGCACGCCAACATGGGAGATGCGGCGCCGGTCTTGAGCCTGGCGCCAGGCATCCTGAAGCCGTCGCAACATCAGGATTGGGGCACCGGCGTCATTGCCGGTGCATTGAAACAAGGGGTCGTGACCCTTCATCTGCTCAATTTGAGACAATTAAGCCAGCGGTTGGGAATCCCGTATGACAACAAACCCCGGAGATCGGGGCCGGTGAGCATTTCCGGCATAGGGTGCATTGCGGGAATTATCGTCTATATGGGAATGCTGCTGACCAACAAACGCTGGGAAATGGCCGACCCGGGGAACTGACAGCGGAAGAGAAAAGCAGCCCAAACCTGTCGGTAGAATTAAATAACTGTCAAGAAAGGAGAGAATGAATGCCAAGAGAACGGAAAAGCGTACTGCGTTTTTTTATCATGGGTTTCA
>JBFFHG010000867.1:0-2504 GCA_041557055.1 Desulfosarcinaceae bacterium | reverse complement strand
TCATCGAGGAGTACGTCGGAGAAGCCGGGAATCAATATTTAACCAATGCCGTCACCGAAATTGGAGAGCTGTATGAAGCACGGAATCTGGGGCGGATCAACCCTTCATTTGCCTCGTCCTCCACGCTGGCCAAGCAGATTGCCGGCGGGGCGCCGGCGGATGTGTATCTTTCGGCCAATAAGAAGTGGATGGATTTCCTTGAAGAGAAGAATGCAATCGCCAAAGAGAGCCGGTTCGATCTGTTAAGCAACCGGATCGTGTTGATCGTTCCGGCGGACAGCCTTTTGGAGCAGATCGATGTGGCCCCTGGATTTTCGTTGACAGCCGCCCTGGGCAAGGATGGGCGTTTGTCCATGGGAGACCCCGACCATGTACCGGCCGGCATGTACGGCAAGAAAGCCCTGGAAAACCTCGGGAGTTGGGACCAGGTCAAGAATCGTCTGGCCCCCATGAAAGATGTGCGTGCGGCCCTGGTCCTGGTGGAGCGTGCAGAATCGCCTCTGGGGCTGGTTTATGCCACCGATGCCGCGATTTCCAAGAAAGTGCGGGTGGTGGGGAGTTTCCCGGCCGACAGCCATCCGCCCATTGTATATCCCGTGGCTGCGGTGGCCGGCGGAAAATCCGCCGAGGCCAAGCGCTTTATGGGTTTTTTGAGATCTTCGCAAGCCCGGGCCGTTTTTGAAAAATATGGGTTCAACGTGCGTTGATGGATTTTTTGCGACTGACAGCGGTGGAGCTGGAGGCCCTCAGGTTGAGCCTGTGGGTATCCGGATGGGCCGTGGCCGCCAGTCTGCCCCTTGGTATTCTGGCGGCTTGGGTTCTGGCGCGTCTGCGCTTTCCGGGTAAGAACCTTTTGGATGGACTGGTGCACTTGCCCCTGGTGCTGCCGCCGGTGGTGACCGGCTATTTGCTGCTGGTGATGCTGGGGCGCAACGGAATTATCGGCGCGCTGCTGTACAAGTATCTGGGGGTTGTTCTGGCTTTTAACTGGAAAGGGGCTGTTTTGGCCGCCGCCGTGATGGCATTTCCCCTGCTGGTGCGCGCCGTGCGCCTCTCTGTGGAGAGTGTGGACCAGGGGCTGGAGGCTGCGGCGCGCACCCTTGGTGCGGGGCCGGTGCGGGTTTTCTTTACGGTCACCCTGCCGCTGATGATACCGGGCATCATTACCGGTATCATCCTCGCATTCGCCCGCAGTCTGGGAGAATTCGGCGCCACCATAACGTTTGTATCCAATATCCGCGGCCAGACCCAGACCCTGCCGCTGGCCCTGTACACCCTGACCCAGGTTCCGGACGGCGAAACGGGGGCCATGCGGCTATGTATCCTTTCGGTAATTATCGCCATGGCGGCGCTGGTATGCTCTGAAATTCTGGCCCGGCGGTTTGCCGCCCGCATGAAAGGATAATTTGCCTTGGAGATCAGTGTTACGCGCAAGCAGGGCAATTTCAGCGTAAATGCCGCTTTTCAGGGAGGCGAATCAGGGGTGACCGCTCTTTACGGGCCGTCGGGTGCCGGAAAGACTTCGGTGGTCAACATGGTGGCCGGCTTGATGCGGCCGGATGCCGGCCGCATCGCGGTCAACGGGTTTTGCCTGTTTGATTCGGTCCGCCGCATCGATCTGCCGCCGGAAAGGCGCCGCATCGGTTACGTTTTTCAGGACGGCCGTTTGCTGCCCCACCTTTCGGTGCGCGCCAACCTGACCTATGGGATGAACCGCACGCCGGCCGGCCGCCGTTTCGTGAAATTTGATTTGGTGGTGGATCTCCTCGGCATCGGCCACCTGCTCCATCGCCGGCCGGGCCGGCTTTCCGGCGGCGAAAAACAGCGGGTGGCCATCGGCCGGGCCCTGTTGACCAGTCCGGCCATGCTGCTTATGGATGAACCCTTGGCCTCCCTGGATGGGGCGCGCAAAGCTGAAGTGTTGCCTTTTATCATGCGTCTGGGCCGTGAGTTTGCCGTTCCCATTCTCTACGTCAGCCATTCCATGGATGAAATTCTCAATCTGGCGGCCCACATGGTGATTATGGAAGATGGGCGTGTCCGGGCTTTTGGGGCCCTGGAGCATCTTTTGTCCCGCTCGGATCTGCAAACTTGTTTCGGACGGGATGAAAGCGGCGCGGTGATTTCAACTGTGGTCGAAAACCCGCAAGATGCTTACGGTCTGACCCTTTTGCGTTTCGGCGGCCAAATTCTCAAAGTCCGGCGTATTCGGGCGGCCCGGGGCGCCTCGGTGCGGGTGCGCATTCCGGCCCGCCAGGTCGCCATTGCTTTGGAATCGCCCGGCCGCACCAGTTTCCAGAATATTTTTAACGGCAGGATTTGCGAAATAGTGGATAGCGATACCGCATTTGTGGATGTGCGTCTGGACATCGGGTGCTCCCTGTGGGCCCGGATCACCCGTCAATCCTGTCTGGACTTGAACCTGAAGCCCGGTCAGTCCGTTTTTGCCTTGATAAAGAGTGTTGCTGTTTCACTTGGGGCGTCAAATCAACAGGTGTAAATCC
>JBFFHG010000866.1:0-2510 GCA_041557055.1 Desulfosarcinaceae bacterium | reverse complement strand
TTCTCCCTTCATTCTCTGTTTGAGGGATATAATGTGTGGGGCGTCCCTAATCTGACACAGGATGGTCTTTGACCAGCCCCGCCAGGAAGACCTGCTATTTTGCCTTAGCCAGAATGGCAGCTGCGATTCTGCGAACTTGGCTGAATGGCTGATTTCACTTGAGCTTCCGATCATGGATCTGGAAACGTAAAGGAAGGATGACTGACATGAAGGATGCATTCGCAGCTTCTGCCCGGTTGAAACAAGCCAATATCAATGGTAGTGTGACCTGATTCTTGATTCCGTTTTATCGCCTGCCGTCTGTACGATTGCCCTGGTCGAGGGCTGAATTCTTGGGATCAGGTAAATTAAAAATCCTTGACAGAGTATCAATTGATACCATAATAAATGCAAAGACCATCGAATAAAGAGCTGTTTGGCAAATTGCGGGATGCCAGAAATGCAGTAGGGCATGGAAACATTTTCGTTATTGATCAAGATGTTATCGCCGAGGACGCAATCGAACTTGATTATGATATTGGCGATGAGCTGCAGCAGGTTTTAGCCGAGCTATTAAATGAAACGACGGTGCACCATTATGCAGGCTCCAGACCACCGCAAAAGTCTTACAAGTAAGAAATAGAAGGCCTTGAGCTTTTCGCCTTTGTGGTCGAGAGCCGCCGTTTTGCATGCAGGGTATATTTCAAATTTGCCATAATTGAAGGATCGCTTTGGTTGGTGTCCCTGCATCAGGATCGCCCAATGGAGAAACCATCATGAAAACACTGAATTGCCCCAAAGGGCATGGCCCGATGGCGCTAAAAAATTTAAACAAACAGAAAACATTTAAAGGCGTGGACATTGAGTATACGGCAGAGGCCTTTGTTTGCCCGGAATGCGGCCTTGAAGCCGGAACTGTGCAGTCCGCCGGCGATGTGCAACGGGCAATAGCGGACGCTTACCGGACAAAGGCCGATCTTCTTACAGGGCCTGAAATCAGATCGTTTCGCGAGGACAGAGGGCTTACCCAACAACAATTGGCCGACCTTATGAATGTTGGCATTGCCAGCATCAAGCGCTGGGAAACAGGTATGATCCAGAGCAAGTCCATGGATCATGCTTTGCGGATGCAATTGCAATGCAACATTCGCTCAGACAACTATACTGGCAACCGTGAAATCAGCTTGCCACGAATAAAGCTTGTGGCCAAAACGTTTGAGAAAATCCTTGGCCGACGATTGCTTAAAGCCGGAGATAAGTTACTGTTTTTAGAAAAATATCTATGGTACACGGACATGCTCGCTTTCCGTCAGCTTGGCAGAGGACTTACCGGCGCAAGCTATGCTGCCATCACCTATGGCCCCCAACTTAATAATTACAGGGACTTGCTGAAGCTCATCCAGGAATCCAACGAGAACGAAGCCGAACCCCTTACGCGGGAGGAGGCTCGTATTATTCAGCGGGTGGCTGAAATGTTCCCGAATGAACAGGATGTTTATAATGCTGCTCACCGTGAAAAAATATGGATTGAAACGGAAACAGGTGCCTTAATTCCTTATTCTTGTGCCAGTGAGCTCACTGAAATTTAATGGAGTGAAGGATGGCTAACTTCAAAACACATGCTTTCGCTGGGGCCGCCGCAGGACTTGGAGTTGCAATTTGGGAGCATAGAAATATCAAAGAAAAAGATCCCATTAAATATTATGCTTAACTTGGTGTCCGGATTTATTGAACCACAACACTTAGCCCGGCGGCATGAGTTCGGACAAATTTTCAGATGTTTTTCGCAAATGCATGCTCAATAACTGGGCAATGGCCCGGTAGATCTTTACGCCGATCTGTGGATGTTCCCGGCATATTTGGGTGAGCCGGTCGCGCTGCAGGGTCAGCAGGGTGGCTTCGGATCGCGACCTTACGGTGGCGGATCGGGGAAAACTGCCGACCACCGCCATTTCACCGATGGAGCAGCCGGCAATCAGCTTGGCGATCACTCTTTCGGCGCCGTCGCTCGTTGTTTTGACCACCTCCAAAATGCCGTCCACCACAAAACAGACAAAGTCGCCCGGATCGCCTTCTTTAAAAATCACGCTCCCCTTTACCGATCGCAAAAAATGCATCTGCCCGGCCATCAGGTTCAGTTCATCGGCGCTCAACTCGGAAAAAATGGCGATGTTTCTCAAACATTGAAAGATCGCCCCTTGGAGGGCGCTTTTCGGATCGTTCTGATTCATCTCTTTTGCCTTTCCACCATAATAGCCCCGCACATTTCTTTAGTAGCCATCCCGAAAACAGTTCCGGACCGCAAAGCGATCATATGATTACTGTGGCTTATTTATCGACAGCCGCTTGAAAATCTTCAATACTTTTCTTATCGGCACCGGCAACCTGATCTTCAACCGCGATGATGCCGCGGGAGCTCCGGCCGTCCACTTTGAGGAGAATCGGATTTTCCAGATGAACATGGGCGGCATACGCATTTGCCATGGCAACCGGCTGGGCCGTCAACCAGGACCAGTTGAAAAAATCCGGAG
>JBFFHG010000865.1:0-2510 GCA_041557055.1 Desulfosarcinaceae bacterium | reverse complement strand
GTGATTTGTGCAAGTAAATTCTTCACAAACCCGGAAAATCTTCTCCTTTATAAAATGCTATAGCAAACCGTTATTATTATATATTCAATTACCGTTCAGACACTAATTAGGCAGCAAGAATGGAAATCAAGACTCATATACCGGATTTTGCGATCCGTGAGGCAACTGAGGCGGATGTTCCGCTTATTCTTTCCTTCATCCGTGAGCTTGCGGAGTATGAGAAACTTGCCCACGAAGTGGTGGCAACCGAAGATGTATTGTGTGAATCCCTGTTTGGCGATCGAAAGGTTGCTGAAGTTGTTATAGGTTATTATCAAGAAGAACCTGTGTCGTTTGCCCTTTTTTTCCATAATTTTTCTACCTTTCTCGGGCGACCGGGAATTTACCTGGAAGACCTTTATGTCAAGCCTGGGATGCGGGGTAAAGGACTCGGCAAGACGATGCTTGCCTACATCGCCCGTCTCGCGCGCAAACGTAACTGTGGACGGTTTGAGTGGTGGGTACTTGATTGGAATTCGATAGCCCTGAAGTTCTACCGTTCAATGGGCGCGGTTCCCATGGACGAATGGACTGTACAGAGGCTTGAAGGCGAGACTTTGGAGAGATTGGCAAACCAGTTTCGAAATGAGGATGGGGGAGTATAGCATCATGGCCTTTTTTCATAATGAAGGTTTTCGTGGGCTTTACCATCGCATGCTCGATGGCCGCCAGGGTGAACGCGGCATTAAGACCAAGGCCCGGGTGAAGCTGGCCGCCAAGATGCTGATCATCGCCTGGACGCTGCTCAAAAACAATGAACCGTTTGATGAAACGCGCTTGTTGACCGAGTCCTTGGACGTACGTTGAGACCCGGATCTCGGGCGGGACAATCATGGACCGGCCGACGAGTCGCTGACATAAGCTGTCCGGTCAAGCGGAGGCAGGCTCTGCTGGGGAGCAACCTGCCGAGGAATAGCCGGATGTGGGGGCCATTGAATGGTATTGGCTCGGGAAGATGCGGGCTTTTGCCTGCATCTTCCCGAGCCCCTGCATGATTACCATTCAAGGGTCTCCACCCATGCCTTAAAAAACCCAATAAAACAGACAAAGCGAAGCCAATACCGCTTTTACATATTCGGCGAGAGAGCCCGTGTATGGGCGTTGAGGCACAAGACCTCGGGAGGGACAATGCCGGGCCTCTCTTGCGAACTTAAGAATCTGGATAAGGAATGATGGACCGATCCGCAATGTTCGGGTCAGGCCGGATAAACGTAACGATCAGATCGAAAGTTCGCCGAAGGAAGAGAGCCGCCGACACCTATATTGGTATGGCACAGTTGCGCATTTTTTCAGGAGACGTTTTTATCTGCCCAATATTACTTATTAATTTTTTTTTTGTTTACATAAGGAATATAGAATGTCCCTTATTAACCCCGAACGCCTCACCTGTCGGAAGGGGAATACAGTGGATGCAAATGGTAAAAGATTTGTTAAGCACCTTACTCCGAAAAAGCGGTGGTGGCTCGCCCCTTCCGGTCAGAGTGAAGGCGAATGTTCTGTGCCCTGTGGGCTCCAGTTAAAAGAAAGCTTACGATTCGATTGCACGCAGTCCCGCAAATAAAGATTTATTAAATTTTGATATGGAACTCCGGTTTCCTCAGCTAAGTTTTTAAAATAATCTATAATATCAACACCCATTCTGATGGTTACCTGCTTCTTGAGGTGTTTGGCATATGGATTTTTACGCCCTTTCATTTTATCAAAATTATATTCTTTTCTCATTATGACCTCCTGAAATAGACCTTTTGTTCTTTCCTGGTCGTTTTTCTTGCTGAAATTATACGGATTATTGATTCATTCTCACGATAACAATGACAAACGACCAAAACTTTTAAATTTTGACTTAGGGCTCGCGCAAAAATAAATTCGCAGTTTAGGCGCGCTGATTTGGGTAGGATTTGTTCGATCTAAGAGTGCAAAACCGCAGCAATAGCAAGCTATTTTGAGGCCAAAGCCAAGATCAGACGCAGTCGCAGATCGTGCAAAGACGACCTGAAGCAGTGATGCATGAAATGTGAAGTTATTTTTGCGCGAGCCCTTAGCCCTAATAAAAGGAATCGTTCCTCATGGGGTGAATGATCTGGGTCATCAAATTCAATTGCATTTTCATCAAAAAATACAGTTTGAGCATCATCAAATGAGACACCATGTTTGCGGAGATTCGTCGTATTTTTACGATTATCCCATTCGAATATCAACTTTTTCATATTTACACTGTAAATATATAATAATTATGTGTCAATAGGCAAGATTTGGATCTATACCCCAATGCCACTCGGTGCAGACGCCTCTTTTCTGTAAGTATAGGCAAAGGCACCTTTCTACAATTTTTCGATTTAAAAAGATCACAGATTAAACCATGGGGCGCCGTCATACCGGCCGGGGCCACCACAGAGTAAACTGATGAAGGCAAAATTTTTCTTGCACGGAGCTATCACAATGTAATCATAGATGATATTGGACAATTCGCC
>JBFFHG010000864.1:0-2511 GCA_041557055.1 Desulfosarcinaceae bacterium | reverse complement strand
CATCCTCGCGGCCCAGCTTAATGAGGTTTTCCGCGATGATGGAGCCCGGACTGTTGCGGTTGGATATGCTGACCCCCACCACCGCAACGCCCCTGGGATCGAAAAAGGGCGCAATGGACGGTTTGGATTCAATGGGAAGGGCCGGGGATCTCTCCTCCTTCCGGGGTTCAAAGACCGCGTATCCATCCAGGGCGATAAAATTGCCGTAGGGATCGAAGATAAAGGGATTGACTTCAAATTCACGCAGAACAAATGGGCTGCGGTTTTTAAAAAAATTGGAAAAAGCAATGGCCAGCGCGCTGAACTTGAGGCCCACCTGAATGATTTTGTCTGTATGGTGGATGTGCCCCTGGGCGATATACTTGGCCTGGATGGAGGTCGAGTAGAGCAGGGCTTCGGCCCATTTGCGGTTAATGGGGGCCAGGATCAGATTGGGGGGCGAAAAATGCTCTGCAAAATGCTCTGCATCGCTGCCGCCCTTGGTAAAGGAGATGACCGGACCAAAGGCGTCGCTTTCCCGGAAGCCGAGCATGACCTCGTTGCCCAGATCCTGGGAGTAGTCGATCCACTCCACCAAAAGAATGCTTTCCACCGAATAGCCCTGGCCGGCCATTTGCGACTGCATTTGTTCGTAAGCATAGCGGATAAAATCCAGATCCTTATGCACAATGCGCACGGCACCGGCCTTTTGTTTGTGGGCCACACCATCGGCGGCCGCCTTGAGAACCAGTTTGGGGCTGGAAAACCGGCCCAGCAGTTCCGGCGTAATATCCGCCGCACTGCACACCAGGGCGTAAACCGGCACCCGGATTTCCAGGGCCGTCAATATAGCGTATACTTCATGTTCAAAGAGCATGCGGCGACCCTTGTCAGCGGCCCCCGCCATGACCGACGCGATGGCATCCAATGTATCCGCGCACAACTGTGATTTCACTCATTGCCTCCTGATATCCAAAAGTAAAAGTCCGAAGCGTATCCCGGCTGGCGGTTTCCCACGGGCCGACAAGTAAATACGATCTGTGGAAAACCATCAAAGGCCGCGGCCACGATCAAAAGCCGTTAGGTTCAACTCCCTGAACCTGGACGGCACGGCCATCTCAATGACAGCCTTCCACTGGTCCGCGGGCAGGTCGAGATAATTGGAAACAATCCCCAGCAGCAATGTGTTCACCAGCCGCGGATTGCCCAGTTCTTCGGCCATGGGCAGCGCGTCGACAATGGACGGGTCCACGCTCTTTTCTCTGATAATGGCTTCGGTATTTGCGGGATAGTCGGCGGCGCCCGTGGAGACAATCGGCGGCACGATCCGCTGACGGCTGGAGACCACCTTGCCCCGGGGTTTCAAATAGGTCAGCCAGCGCAACGCCTCCGCTATTTCAAAGGAGAGAAGAATATCAGCCGCCCCCTCCATGATGGTGGGCGAACAGACCTTGACACCGTAACGCACATGGCTGCTGACGACGCCGCCGCGCTGGGACATTCCGTGGATTTCGCTTTTTTTAACGTCCAGACCGGTGGCCACCGCCGCATGGGACAGGATTTCGCCGGCCAACACCACACCCTGGCCGCCAATCCCCACAATCAGTATGTTTTTAATGCTGTTATGTTTTTGCATATCGTTACGCTCCTTCTACTGAATACGCGAAATGGCGTTTTGTTTGCAGACTTGTCGGCACAGGGTGCATCCCGAACACAGCGCCGGATCGATAACGGACCGACGACGGATTGTTTTGCCGCTCCGGGCGGGGATTTCGTCGCCCAGGGAGATGGCCGGGCATCCCAGCTTCAGGCAGGCGTTACAACCATTGCACATGTCCGCATCCACGGCGAACGCCTCTTTGGGCTGGTTCTTGGTCAACTGCACGCAGGGCTGACGCGTAATCAGCACAGACGGGCCTTCGAACCCGGCTTCTGCTTTGAGAACGGCGGTGGTGACGTCAATATCAAAAGGGTTCACCTCGTGGACCCGCTCCGCCCCCAAAGCCTTGACCAGTTCGAAGATGTTAATGGGCCGCACCTTCTCTTTTTGCAAAGTCATACCGGTGCCCGGATTTTGCTGGGCGCCGGTCATGGCCGTGATGCGGTTGTCCAAAATAATGACATTGACATTGCTTTGGTTGTAGATCACGTTGACCAGGGAGTTGATGCCGGTATGAAAAAAGGTCGAGTCACCGATGACGGCGAACACCGGGCGTTTATCTTCGATGGCGCCGTGCTCCATGGCCTTGGCCGTACCATGGGCCATACTGATGCTGGCCCCCATGCACAGGCAGGACTCAATGGCCTGAATGGGCGGCAACACACCCAGCGTATAGCAGCCGATATCGCTGTGTACGATGCCTTTCAGTTTTTTGAGAGCGTAAAAAAGTCCCCGGTGGGAACAGCCGGCGCACATCAGCGGCGGCCGCGGCATGTTCATCCCGTCATTGGACAATTCCGGCATCACCGGCATGCGGGACAATATCCCGGCCTTATAAAACCCCTTGGCCACGATCTCCGGCGACAGTTCGT
>JBFFHG010000863.1:0-2531 GCA_041557055.1 Desulfosarcinaceae bacterium | reverse complement strand
TTTGTCGTAATACCCTGCCATATGTTTTGATCATTCTGTTTGTGCTTTTTTTCTTTGGCGGGCCGGATTATTCTTCTTCAAGACATTTTAAAGCATTTTGGAATTTGGGGCATATTGTTTTTTTTTCACTGTTGCCATTCTATGTTTTCTCAGGTTTGAAAAGGTTTCCGGGAGGTTTTGCGTTTCAGAGCCTGCTGACAATCGTCATGTGTATTACCCTGGGCGCTGTAATCGAATTGTTTCAATACGGTTTTCAGCGAACTCCGGATCTGGGAGATATATCCAGGAACGTGATCGGCGGTTTGGTGGGGAGCTTCTTTTTGTTGCCCTCACGAAAGAGCGTTCAGAAAAAATTACTGACAGCTCTTCAAGCAACAACGGTTTTTCTTGTCGGTTTGCAGGTTTATCCTCTTTTAATTGCGGTTTCCGATGAATATCTTGCCCGCAACCGATTTCCTGTACTTTCAAGTTTTGAGACGCCTTGGGAAATTCAACGTTGGAGCGGGAGTACCGATTATGCTATTGATGACAGCGTTCATCTGGATGGCAAATACTCAATGCGCGTGCGGTTGCGTCCTGATTTGTATTCAGGTGTCAGTTTGTCCTACTTTCCTGAGAACTGGGAAGGGGCCAAAAGTTTTCGGTTCAGTGTTTTTAATCCATCAGCGGATATTCTGTATATAACCTGCAGAATTCATGATCAGAAGCACAATGAGGGACGACAGACTTATGGCGACAGGTTCAATCGCAGGTGTTCATTGCCATCAGGGTGGTGTACCATCGAGATAGGTATTGAGGACATTGAACGTGGGCCGAAAGAGCGTCGGATGGATTTGCGTCATATAAAAGGCGTTGGCTTTTTTGCCATGCGATTACCCAGGTCGAGGGTTATTTATCTCGATAATGTGCGATTGGTTTATTGAGTGCGTCTATTGTGATTTTGAACATATTGCCGCCAGTGATGAGTAAAACAAACATGACCTTGGCAGGGATGATCCCCGCTTTTTTGTGTGAAATAAATCGATGAACAGTCGTTTAGGCAGATGGTTGATTTGTGTTTTCCTGGGATTGGCTGCACTTTGGCCGGTTGAAGGTTTGGCATTGACGCCCAATGAGATTTTGGTGATTGCCAACCGCAATGTGGCTATGAGCATGGGGTTGGCCCGCTATTATATGGAGAAAAGAAAAATTCCCGATGTCAACCTGTTGGAGCTGCGCACTGGTGACAAGGAGTGGTGTTCCAGGGAGGAATATAACAAAGATGTCGCTGCGGTGGTGAGGCAATATCTCAAAGAAAATGATGGGGAACAAAAGATCCGCTGTCTGGTGACCATGTATGGTGTCCCATTAAAGGTCAATGCACCTGAAATTTCGGTTGACGAAAGAACAGAAGTTCGTGAACTGCGTCAACGGCGCCAACGCTTGAACGATCAGCTCAAGGCGGTTGATGAAAGATCGGTGGAGAGAATAGGTGCCATCCGGGCGGAAGTGGCTGATATTCAAAAGCGGCTTGCCTTATTGGAAACAAACAATCGGTTTTCGGCTCTGGATTCGGAACTGGCCCTTGTGGGCGTTGATTCCTATCCTCTTTCAGGGTGGGTGCCCAATCCTCTTTTTCTTGGTTTTAAGAACAGGAAGTTGCCGATTCCCAAAAAAAAGGTGCTTATGGTGAGTCGTCTGGACGGGCCAGACCCTGAGATTGTCCGGCGTATCATCGACGACAGCGTTGAGGTTGAAAAGACAGGTCTTTCGGGATTCGCCTATTTCGATGCGCGATGGCCGCGACCCGATGCCCAAAAAAAGGTCAGCGGATATGCATTGTATGACAAGTCAATTCATCTTGCGGTGGACCTTATGCGCAAAGTGGGAAGGCTGACGGTGGTTCTTGACGAACGAACCGCTTTGTTTCAGGAGGGACAATGCCCCAAAGCCGCCCTTTACTGTGGCTGGTACAGCCTTGGAAAATATGTGGATGCTTTTGACTGGGTTCGCGGAGCGGTGGGGTATCATATTGCCAGTTCGGAGTGCACCACTTTGAAAAAGGCCCGCAGCCAGGTATGGTGCAAGCGGATGCTTGAGGAGGGGGTGGTTGCCACGGTGGGACCCACCAGCGAACCGTATGTGCAGGCCTTTCCCGTGCCGAATATTTTTTTCGGGCTGTTGGTGGATGGACAGTTGGATTTGGCGGAATGTTATGTTCTGTCAACCCCTTTTTTGTCCTGGCAAATGGTTTTGATTGGGGACCCGTTGTATCGTCCTTTTGGGGGAAAGCCCTATTGATCTGAATCTTCTTGATTGGCCAATGGAAACATCTGGCGCTTGAGGCAGCTTGTTGGTGCCCATCCATAAATGGCCAGTTTGCCCGATATCTGTGTTGTACTCAAAATTTTATCCTCGGAATATTATTCATATGCCTGCGATAAAATTTTTTGCACGCCCTGATCTCGACCAAATTTGCCTATTTCTGGATGGGCACTTGTTAAGGCCGCTTTTTTTTAAGCCAGTCGAGGACTTGGATTTCAAATTGACGT
>JBFFHG010000862.1:0-2540 GCA_041557055.1 Desulfosarcinaceae bacterium | reverse complement strand
TGGCGCCTGCGCCTGCCCCGGGTGTGCGCCGCCTTCCTGGTAGGCTCGGCCCTCTCCCTGGCGGGGATGGCCTTCCAGGCCCTCTTCCGCAACTCCCTGGCCACCCCCTTCACCCTGGGCGTAGCCAGCGGGGCCGCCCTGGGAGCCGCCGCCCATATAAGCAAGGCACCGGGGCCCATGCTGATCTTTAAGAGCCTTTAGTTTTTCCGCAATTTCGCCAATAGCTTGATCCCAGGAAATGGGCTTGAATCGATCCTTGATTCGCTTAAGGGGTTCGCAGAGTCGATCGGCCGGATATTGGTGATACATCACATTGAGCCCCTTGCGGCAGGCATACCCCTGACTGCGCACGTTGGCTTTATCCGGTCGGACTTTAACCATGCGGTTGTCTTCAACCAAAATCTCAAGTCCGCAGTTTTGGGCGCACAAGACACACCCTGTTTGATGCCATTTACCCATATCCCACCTCCTTATCTATATCCTTCTTCCCGCATCAAACCCCTGATGGACCGCATCAAAGGCCAAGGCGATTCCGGCGGCGTCACCGACAACCTTGTATGCAAAATCTTTTCTTTTGAGAATGGCCTCAAGACTGTTCACAGGTGCTGCGCCTGCTGCAAGAACAACGGTGTCCGCGGCAATTGCATCGACATTGTCACCGGTTTGAACCTTGACATGGGTTTGCGTGATTTCAAGCGCTTTGGTCTTGGTTCTTACTGTGAGGCGCTGTCGCGCCATATCCTGGGTCATTACCCATTTGGTGCTCTTTCCGATGCCGTTGCCGATTTTATCCAGCATTTCAATGATCACCACCTCTTTTGACCCCTTGGTGGCAAGATCATAAAGTGTCTCCGGTGCTTCCGCCTGGTTGACGAGTAGAAATTTAATCGTTTCAGCGGACAGTGTGCCTTTCTCGGCCAAATGCATTGCCGTCTCCACCCCTACCGCCCCCCCGCCGATCACAACGACCTTTTTGCCGGTGGCGATCTTGCCAAGAAGCACATCCCACGCCTGGACCACGTGGGGCAGATCAACCCCTGGAATCGGCGGTGTAACCGGTGCGGCACCTGTGGCCAGAATCACCATATCCGGATCTTCTTTTTCCAACAGTGCTTCGTCCACGGTCGTGTTCAGTCTTAGATCGATCTTGTTAAGTCTGATTTGGGATGCATAATCCTTTGCCAGCTCAAGAAACTCTCTCCTCCCATTGGGAGCGGCAGCCAGAAAAAGCTGACCACCCAGCTTCCGGTTTTTCTCATACAGCGTGACACGGTGGCCTTTCTCATCGGCAGCCAGGGCTGCGCTCATGCCCGCCGGACCGCCCCCGATCACCATGACCTTTTTTGGCTTAGCGGTTTTTTGCATGGCTTTCTCAGCTTCAAAGCCTGCTTTGGGATTACACAGGCATTTGACCGGTTGAAGCTGAAACAGGCTGTCGAAACAGCCTTGGCAACAGGCGATACAGTGAACGATTTCATGTTCCTTTCCGGATCGCGCCTTTTCCGGCATATACGGATCCGCAATCAGGCTCCGGCCCATGGCCACCATATCGCAAAAATCAGCTTCCAGTATCTCCCGCGCCACCTCCGGTGTATGAATTCGATGGCTCGCAATCACGGGAACATCAACCTGTTTTTTCACATTACGGGCAAGATAGGCATATGCAGCCCGCGGCACATTCGGAGTCATTTGGGGAACTCGCGCTTCGTGCCAGTTTCCCTTCACGCAGAGTGCATCAACACCGCACTTGTCAACGAGTATCTTGGCATACTCGGTCAACTCATCATCACGTTGCCCCCCTTCCATGAAATCGTTGTTGTCAAGCCTGACGATCACAGGATAATCAGGTCCCACTTTTTCACGAACCGCTTTCATGACGTCAACCCCGAATCGAATTCGATTTTCGAAACTGCCGCCGTATTCATCATCACGGATATTGGACACAGGGGATAAAAATTCACTAATCAGGTATCCGGTGCCGCTCAAAACTTCCACAGCATCGAATTGACACCTTTTCACACGTTCTGCGGCTTGGGCAAAGGCGTCGATAATGCGATGGATTCCCTCGATATCAAGTACTTGGGGGATTTCCCGGGTTAATCTGGACGGCAATGCCGACGGGGCCACCGGTCTCTTTGCGTTCATCAAAACAGAATAGGAATAGCGTCCGGCATGATTCAATTGGACCGCAGACCTTGCGCCGCCCCCCTTGATCGCATCCGCAAGCCGGGTCAGGCCGGGCATGAAGTCGTCATGGTGCGCGCCGATAGTGAGACTGTTGCCGGCCACATCATCAACGGTTGCATTACCCACAACGATGATACCCGGCCCGCCCTTTGCCCGTTCAGAGTAAAAATTGACAATCTGATCCGTCACCTTGAAATCCATGGCCATGTTCAAATGTATCGCAGGCAGATAAATTCTGTTTTTTATTTCCAATTTATTGATTGTGACGGGTTGAAATAATGGATCCATAGTATGCCCCTCCTCAAATGATTTCATTGTTTTTTATAACTTGACACCAAAAACAAAAAGAGGCT
>JBFFHG010000861.1:0-2549 GCA_041557055.1 Desulfosarcinaceae bacterium | reverse complement strand
TAGACATGAAATAATGCATCCGCAGTGTGGACGATGAAAATGAGGCTATCCAGCGAATCGCTGCTCTTGGCGTTTGCATGGTGCTTGCCGATGACCTCGCGCATCAGTTCAGGCAGGTGCCATCTTTTGGCCAGTTGTGCGCCGATCTCGGCATGGTTCAATGGAAAGTGCCGATGCTCGGCCTCCCAGAAATTAATTTTCTCACGTTGCATGGCCGCCCATGTCGCCTGAAATTGATCGGTAAAATAATGGGCCATAACTATTTTGCCGATATCATGTATGATTCCGGCAGTAAAAACATTTTCACGATGGCGGCCGCCGGTTTCCTGATCAAGGTGCCGGCCGATCACCGCCACACCAATGGCGTGCCGCCAGAACGTCGTGATGTCAAACCCCTGAATCTGATTGCCCAAGTTCAAGGCGTTGATGACATCGATGGAGACCACGGCGTTGCGCACGGTGTTGAAACCGAGCAGCATCAAGGCATGCTGCACGCTGGAGACCTTGGTGCTGAAGCCGAAAAAGGCGGAGTTGACCAGCTTCAACATTTTGGTCACCATGGCCTGATCGTTTTCGATTACCTGCGCCACCACTTGGGCGGACAGATTGATGTCCTGCAGCATGCGGCTGAGTTGCAAAGCAACCGTTGAAAGCGTGGGCAGTTCATGAATCTCATCAAGCTGCTGCAAAAATTTTTCGGCTGTGATCTCCTTGTCATCGGCCACAGCATTACCGGTATCCAATGTCTCTATTTGAGCTGTCATTTTTACTCTCCAACGGCTATTTTTCTTCAGTAACCGAAACCACCAGCTTGGTGGGGATCATTCCTCTTTCACCAATGTTTTGAATGGACCGGATCGTTGTCGCCTTGAACCGGGTGCCCTTGGTGAGCAACAACCGGCCGTCATTCAAACGCAAATCTTCCATCAAGACCATCCCCTCTTCTATCTCTTGCAGGTCGACAGTATATGAGGGATCGATATTTTTTGATTTGCGGACCACTTTTATCAGGGCGGACACCACATCCATGTCGTATTTTTGATTGACATCCAAAAGAAGTTTTTTCTCTGCGGCCTCTTCGATGATCACTTCCGGATCATCGGTTATGGTAAAGCTTTTCCATACGGAGTCATCAAATTGCCTGCGCGTATATTTGAGAAGCTGACGTGTGTCCCGCGGCCAGGTCGCGACAATGCTCAAGTAATCCGCAACAGCCAGCAAAATTTTGGACCCCAGCGGTATTTGGGATTTTTTGAGGCCGTTGGGAAACCCCTGGCCGTTCACATACTCATGGTGGAATAGAACAAGTTCACCCACAGCGGCCAGTTTTTCAACATTTTCAAGGATTATGGACCCAATAACCGGATGTTCGCTGAACAGGCGGTACTGCTCATCACTCATTTGTTTGACATCCTTGCACCACAACTCTTCCGGCAACCCAAGCATCCCGATGTCATGGATCATGCCGGCCATTTCAATGTTGTCCAATTCAGCCCCATCCAGATTAAATGATTCCGCCACCTGGCGGGCCAGTTGCGCAACCTGCCGCATCTGTTGGCCCAACTTGGCATTGAGACTCTCAACAAGCGACGTGAGCAAGCGGATGGAATCCATGAAACTGGCTTCCAGCATGCGATTCGCCTTTTCCAGGGCTCGATTCTGCTCAATGATCTGTAAGCTGCGCTCTTCCACCTTGCGTTCCAGGTTTTTGTTGTATTCGCTCAGTTTGGCGTTTTGGACGGCGGTCAATTGTGTGAGCCGTTTGTTTTCAGCCAGGATCTCGTAATGCTCCAATGACTGCCTGACCTGCAGCACCAGATCTTCATCATTCCACGGTTTGGTCATATAGCGATGAATCTCACCCTTGTTGACGGCTTGAATCACCGCCTCCATATCAGAGTATCCGGTTAACAGATAACGTATGGCTCCCGGATGGATGCTTTTGGCTTTCTCGAGAAACTGGGCCCCGTTCATTTCCGGCATGCGCTGATCTGAAATGATCAGGGATATGGGTTTTTCATTTTGGCGCAGTTTTTCCAGGCCTTCACCGCCGCTCTCAGCAGTCAGGATTTGGTATCCCTCTTTGCGAAACAGGCGGTGCAAAGCTCTTGTAATAGCCTTTTCATCATCCACCAACAATAAAGTGTGTTCGTTTTTAAGTTCCAATGTCCTATTGCTCCATACCTTTATTGAGGCCTTCAGAGACGACGGTTACAAATGCGTGCACAATCTCACGGTCAAATTGTCGACCGGCCAGTTGTTTTATCTCCCCAAGCGCCCTTTCCAACGGCCAGGCCTCTTTGTAGGGTCTTTTGGTGATCAAGGCGTCAAAAACATCCGCAACCGCGACGATTCTGGCGGAGAGCGGAATCTCTTCACCGGCCAGCCCATCCGGATATCCGCCGCCGTCCATCCATTCATGATGACTGCGCGCAATCTGCCTGGCAATTTCATAATACGAGCTTTGTCCCAATATTTTTTCGCCGGCAACGGTATGTGTCTGCATAATTTTGCGTTCATCTTCCGTCAACGGCCCCTCCTTGTTGAGG
>JBFFHG010000860.1:0-2550 GCA_041557055.1 Desulfosarcinaceae bacterium | reverse complement strand
CGCCTGGGTTGTCTTTAAAAAGCGTTCCTCGTCGTCGATGATCAATACATTGGTTGTCGCCACGGCCCACCTCCTTTGGAACGACCTTTTTGATAAGGCTTTTATAAGCGGCTTAAGAGATCAATTCTTTTCATACTGTGCTTGGTTGCTGTAACCATTTCAAATGGCACCTGCGGCGCCCATCTCTCCCCTGAGCAATGATAGTGCCAAAGCCAATCAGGGCTGCGCAGGTCACTTTCAGGTTTGAATTCCGCATATATTACAGTGCAATAGCACCATATCGACAGATGGTCCGATAACTTTCCAGTGTCAGATAATTTTACGAATTGAAAATTTTAGGATAAAAATATTCGGATATGTTTGGGACTGGGAAGAACTTCGCGGTCACGTCTCGCAAATAAAACAAAACAATTGAAGTGACCGTTGCGCCAAAACGAGGGTATCGCGGACGGCTCGGTACTGCCCGGCCTCAATGCCGGCCGTCAGTGGTGCAGCACGCTGAAAAACAAATTTACCGAAAAGTTGACTGTCGGAAAAAGCGCCGTCCAATAACCGCCGCTCCCATCGGGCGCTATGGGTCACAAGGGTTAAGGCAGGGAGCCGATAAAACAACCGCCGGATGAGCCGCCACCGCTGGAGGCGACCGCCACGGACGCGACGGACCCGTCCGTGTTACTCACCGTTATTGTAACCGTGTCAGTGGCATATGCCCGGTTGGCATCGTTGGCCCGCAGTTGAAACACAAGATCGGCAGTGTCGCTGTCGATATTGGGTGTGGTAATGGTGGGCGAAAGAGTCGTTTCATCACTGATCGTAACGGCTTGACCGCTGACCTGGGTCCACAAACAGCTGCTGATGCCGATGCCTTCGGGATCCGTGGCACTGCCGCTGAGCTGCACGGAGATCTCTTCATCAATGCTTTGATTTTGGCCTGCATCCACCACCGGCGGATTATTGTCGGGTTCAATGCCGACAACCATGACCTGATCGTTGGTCACATCCCAATCGTACGCACCGGTGTCGAAATGAGCATCATCACTGATATTGTAATACCCGTCATAAGAACCGCTCCAGCCGAAATTGATGTGCACCATGCTGGGCGGCCCGTCCTGGTAGCCATCCACCACCACTTCGTGCCATCCCTGAACGGCGCCTATTGAAAAAATAACAGGCCGGGGAGGATCGGCGTCCAGTTCGGTTTTAAACAATTCGAACCACTGCGCGGCTGTATATGAGCCCGATGCCCGGTCATGCCGGTTGTTCTGCTCGGTTAAGGATTTGTATTTGAAGTAAATATCCAAGATTTCATCCGCCCAAAGCAGGCTGCCTGAACTGTCGCATCCGAAATCCATCTCCGTAGCCACCCCCAGGTGGTACATGAGCAGGGAAAGGGCGTTTTTTGCGGCATCGCTGCTCGCAGCGCTCAGCACGTCGGGCATACTGGCCCAATCATAAGTAACTGCAAAATCTACGGAAAGGGTTTCGCTGCGGCTATCGCCCGTCCAGCTATAAGAGTGGCTGCCCACCCCCTGAACCGGCCACTGCCAGTAGTCGAGCACCTGGGCCCAGGACGTGGCCACGCAGCCGGTGAGTGTATTGCCGCTGCTGCAGTTGTCATCGGGCGTCTGCAGATTATAGGGTGCATCCTGTCCCCAGGCGGTGCTGAGCAAAGGCGACACGGTGGCGCCGCGCATAATGGCGCCGCTTTCCGTCACCAGGCTGCGTGAGGCAGCGCTATGGACTGTACCGGACAGCGCCTTGAAATAGGTCCAGTTATTTTTTACGGCGCTGCGGTCAACAGATTGGGTCCGGGCAGCGGAAACAAAAGCGGCTCTGCGCCGAAACTGCTTTACCCGGTTCACCTTATCCTTCATCTCGGGCACAATCCAGGACTCAACCGCATTGGGATTGCCAGACCTTAAGGGGATGAAATCCGAAGTGGTGGAGTAAAGCGGCACCGGGTTCAATTCATCCGCCGTCGCCACCAGAACGTGGCCGCTGGGCCGGACCTTGTAATTGAAGGCCACGCTTTCAGCGTCATACCGGACGGTTTCAACGTCGCCGATGGCCGGTGTCAGCGAGCCGTTCCAATGGCCGAACAGGGCCACGTGATGCTGCAAAACCCCTTGGGCCACCTGCAGGGCGGTATCAGAGGGGACATCGGCACCGTGGGCGGTTACGCAAAACAGGCAAAAAAAGACCGGGGCCATAACGGCCGACGCAGAGCGACTAATTAAATTGAATCTGGAAAGCATGTTCGATCACTACCTTTACACTTTGAACGCATTGACCTGCAATGGGCATATCAAAAGGGACCAGTAGACCGGTCACCCGGATACGATCCGACGGCCGTTGAGCCAATTTTTCAAAAATGGCTTTGTTATCCCCGGATTGAGCCCACACCTCAAAGGCACGGCCCTTTTTATCAACCAACCTGAATTTTTCGTACGGCGTCCGGGGTGAATTTTGTTTGTTGAAAATATTCTTCGAATCCACATATCCCCAAAGGGTCACGGTGCGCCCCCTGCATGCCAGGGGGGGATCGCAGGG